>CALZKW010000118.1 GCA_945788095.1 uncultured Prevotellaceae bacterium
CTGTAAGGGCCTCCTAACTAATACGTTATGAAAATATTTAAGTTAGGTCGCTCCTGCAGAGCGAAAGGAAAAGATGCCCCCAATACGTAGGGGAAAGCCCCTATGCTATGTTCGGAGCCCTCCTTCAGGGATATTGGTCATAAGAAACATATTACCAGCGAGTTATATGTTAACCTATGATTTTTCCCGGATACTAATATATTTCTATACGAAACGGGGTGTACCCAATGATACACCCCGTGGTATTCTTACATATCTGTGTGGAGAATTACTTCTGATAGAGCAACCATGCACCGTTGTAGCGGCTGTTGAGCTTGTTGCGGAGCTGAGCTGCGGTGCCCTTGTTGTCGCTGCTGCCTGCGATGACGCGGTAGAAGTCCATGCCGTTGACGTTGGCACGCACTATGCTGGTGGTGTAGCCCTCGCCAGAGAGCTTGTTGGCCAGAGCGGTAGCGTTGCTCTGCACGCCGAAGCTACCTACCACTACGCTGTAGGTCTTGAGGGGATTGCCGCTCACGAAGCTTACGCTCTCGGTGCGTACGCCCACGTTGCTGTAGTCCTCAGCCGGAGTCTGTACGGGAGTCTGCTGCACGGGAGTAGTCTCTACGGCTACAATCTCTGTCGTCTCAGCAGGCTGCTGGGCCTGCTGCTGTGCCTGAGCCTTCTCGTAGGCCTTTTTGTAAGCACTCTCACTACTCTTGCACGATGTGAAGGCGAACACCAAAGAAACTGATACGCCCATCAGGAAATACTTCTTCATACGATCAAATTATATTTTCGGTTGTTTGTAATTAAAGTCGATTTGCCCGCAAAGATACCGCTAATTTGATGAACTGACAACATTTTCTATTAATAAAAATCGTTAAATCGGGGAAAAAACATATATTTTGAGAAAAAAGCCGGTATATTCTTGGCACTTTAAGGAAATAAATCTTATCTTTGCCATACACAAATGTCTAACTTTTAAATCGAACGTGTTATGAACGCAAAGTGTTTAGCATCATTTCTCGGCGGCGCACTCATCGGTGCAGCTGCAGGTATCCTTCTCGCACCTGAGAAGGGTAGTGACCTTCGTGATAAGATAGTAGAGGCTCTCAAGAAGCGCGGCATCCGCCTCAACCATAAGGAGATGGACAGCCTCGTGAACGAGATTGCTGAGGAAATCCAGGCTGCTGAGGGCTAATGGCTGACGTTAGTACCATCCAGCAACAGCTCAGGGACTTTCTTCTGGAGTCGAAGCAGTATGCACGGCTCCAGAAGAAACTCCTACAGATTGTTGTGGCCGAGAAGGCGGCCCACCTGCTCTCACGCGTAGGTATGGCCCTGGTGTGCTTCATTATTGCCTCCATGGTGCTCTTCTTCGCCCTCATGGCCCTCTCGGCATGGATAGGTAGCATCACCTCGCCCCAGATAGGACACGCCGTGGTGGGAGCCATCGCCCTGCTGGCACTCATAATGGTCTACCTCATGCGTCGCACACTCATACTCAACCCCATAGCACGCATAGTGGCAGACATCCTGCTCCCACCAGAAGACCAACAGAAGGAGAAATAATTGCTCTTGAACTCTGCCGAGCGTGAGCAGACTCGACCGTAGGTCTGGTTGCGGAGCAAGTTCGGCAACACATGGCATGGTGCTGCAGCGCATGTCTCGCAAGGTGCTGCCGAGATTGCTCTAAGGAAGCGCAGCACTCTAAGCCCCTAAAACCACAAAAATACTCACGCCCCTAAAACCACAAAAATACGCTCGCCTCTACAACCTACAACCTACAACCTAAAACCTCAAAATAATGACCAACGATCCCTTTGCATACCTTGCGGCCCAGCGACAGTCTGTGGAGTCACAGATCAGAGAGAGCCAGCAGAGGATGCAGCAGATACTCGACGAGAGCAAGAAGATGGCCTCGGGTAGGGTAGACAGCGTTCGTCGTGCGGGTAGCATGATGGACCGCTTGCTGGTGGTCTACAAGGGCGTCAGGATCGGTCTCCGTGTGGCCGCTGTGGTGCGTGCCCTCTGGCCCAGCAAGAAGGGCAAGAAGCGCCGTAGCAGCAGTCTCTTTTTCTGATATTCTTTCGCATGAAGTCACTTCTCGTCATTTCACTCCTTGCAGTGTCTTCGTATGTCGGTGCGCAGACTGACCGTGTCAGTGTGTGCGATGTGGCGCGCGCCATAGGCACCCTCCAGGGCGGATCGTTGGCCTCTGTGGACGTCAATGCCGATGGGCGCAGCGATGTGGCCGATGTGCGCTCGCTGGCCGATTTTGTGCTCTCTACTGCCGTTACAGGCCGTCTGGCCGGTCATGACTACGTAGACCTCGGATTGCCATCAGGCACGCTCTGGGCCACTGTCAACATCGGGGCGGAGAGTGCCGAACAGTACGGATCGTACTTCGCATGGGGCGAGACATCCCCCAAGTCCACCTACGACTGGACAAACTATGCCTTCTCGGACGGCTCGTCAAGTTCGGCCATGACCACCTACACCGCCACCGATGGCCTCACCCAGCTACAGCCGCAGCACGATGCCGCCTCCCAGCTCTGGGGCGCTGGCTGGCGCATGCCTACGGATGCCCAGGCCATCGAACTCCGCGACGAGAGTCTCTGCACCTGGACGCCCCACACCCTCAATGGCGTCGATGGCTACATGGTGACGAGCAAGTCCAACGGCCGCTCCATCTTCCTCCCTTACTCGGGCTATGTGAAGGTGGACTGCCTCTATCTCTCCGGCAAAGCGGGCCACTACTGGACCTCTACGCTCAACAATACCACCACCGCCCGCAGCATGGTGGTACACACCTCCGGTTTTGCCATGTCCAACCTCCGCTACCACGGCCGCTGCATCCGCCCCGTGGCTTGCTTCTCTTTTTCTCTTGCTCGCTAAGAAGTTAGAAGGCACCCAGGGGAATTCCGGGTGCCTTCTGTCGTATGTTTACCAGATATCTTCGGGGTTCATGGGGTTGTCGTAGACCTCCTTGGGGCAGAGCTCTATGTAGTCCATGTAGAGCTGCTTGTCGTCCTTGTCGAGCACGTTCTTGAGGCGCAGGTAGTAGGTCTCGTTGGGATCCATCTGGGCGGTTACCATGATGCGGCGGGTCAGGAAGTAGCGGCCGCGTCCCATCTGCGAGGTGCCGGGGATGCCGGCACAGTAGAGCTGGGGACCCTTGAGGAAACCATTGTTGCGCATCTTCTTGTCGTTCTCTGCGTTGTGGTCGTCGTCGTCATTGTCCTCCTCCCACCCTACGATGCTGGGGAAGTTGCCAGCTTCGGTCATACGGTAGAGACCGTTGACGCGGAAGTCGAGGGGTGTGCCCACGGCGGGCAGGGCGTTGGGGTTGGTGCCCCAGTACACCTGACACATCGAGCGGTAGTTGACGCCCACGGAGTTGGCGATGCGGAGCTCATAGGTGCCGAGCTTTGGCACGGGAGGCAGTCGCATGAGTATCTCGTAGCGGCCGATGACGTTGAACTCATCGCCCAGGTAGTTGGGCCATCCCTTGCCGCGTCCCAGTAGGTAGTAGAACTTGGTGCCCTCGAGGATGTCCATGTCGTCGAAGTACTTGTACTCCTTGTCGGTGGGGAAGCCCACGGTCATGTTCTCCTTGGTGGTCACGGTGTTGCCACGTATGTCGTTGTTCATAAACTCGGGGAAGAGGCTCGACACATCGAAGCGCAGGCGCTGTCGCTGCAGGTTGCTGCGTGTGGCTTCGTCGTAGACCAGGAGTCCGTCGATGGGGTAGATGATGCCGTTGACGGGCTCGTTGACCACATTCTCGCGGTCCACTCTGATGCCCACCTTGTCGGCGTCGCACGAGAGTTCGTGATAGGTGCCGCGTCGTCCGTTGTCGAGGTTGGGGAATCTGTTGAGGCATACGCCCTGTGCCTCCTGGCTCTCGTATATCTTGAGCAGTCGGCGCTGTCCGAGGGTGGTGTAGAGCTCATACATCGACACGCCGAGTTTGCCGGTGTTGGGGTCGTATCCGCGCTCGTTGTAGTGCACCACGAGCTTGTCCACGGGCAGACGCTCGGGTAGCAGGTGGTAGGTCACGAATCGGTTGAGCACATTGTCCTCGTTGCGGTAGTTGGCATCGTTGACGGCATCGGGGTAGGCATCGAGCGATGCCACGTAGTCGCGCACGTCGTCGGGTGTGATCTGGTCTACGGCCTTGCCCAGGGTCTGTGCCCAGAAGTCGTCGGTCTCGGCAAAGATGGTGTAGCCATACTTGCGGTGCTTGGGCAGGTAGCCTATGGAGCCCTCGGTGGGGTGTGTGCCCAGGTTGCCTATCATGGACGACTTGTAGAGTTCCTCATACTTCTCGTCGCGCACCTGGCTGAGCACATCGTAGAGTCCGCAGGCCTGTACGAGTCGGGCCATGACGACGAATCCCTTGCGCTCGCCGTCGATGTAGGTGCGCAGGAAGTCGGCCATGTTGTCGTTGCTGGGTGCGATGACGCCCTCCATCTGGTGTATCACGCCGTTGATGGCGGGTATGTCGCGGTTGCGCACGCTCATGGGCACGGTCTTGTTGACGTAGATGCTGTCGGGGTCGTTGCCGAAGCATACGGTCAGCTTGCGGTCTGAGAGTGTGGGAAGCGAGAGTTCCTCGTTGGCGGCCACGGGAAACGAACCAGTCTCAAACAGCACGTTGTTGCCGTCGTAGTCGAAGTCGCCACCGTCGATGATGCTGTTGTAGACGATCACCTTGCGTATGGAGTCGCGCGAGCGCTCGTTGGGGAAGGCATCCCACGAGGGTGCTGAGATCACGCCTCTGTGTGTCAGGCTGTCCAGATAGGTCTGTATGGCCTGGTTGGTGGGTGCGAAGACGGTGTAGTTGCCTCGTGCGGAGAGCAGCTGCAGCACGGTGCTCGAGCTGACGCTGCTGATGGGTGTCTGTCCGAGCAGTTCCACATACTGTGTGTAGTCGTCGTGGTGCTGCAGGTAGCTGGTGATGGTCTCCTTGTCAAACACATAGCGGCTTGAGGTATCGATGCTCTCCTTGCATCCCATGAGCGAGAGTACGGCGAGAGCCAGAATCGGTGTACGATTTTTCAGTTTCATATCTGCCCTGTTTACGAATATGTCGTTTCTTTGTTGCAAAAATATTAATAAATATTTAGATATGCAAATATCTTATAAATTATGAGGGTTATTAGTCTAATTAGTCCTATTAGTCTGATTAGTCTAATTAGGCCAATTGAGCCTATTGTATCTGTTAATAAATGCTAAATATATGCTATAAAACTTGTTTTTGTATGGGGATATGCTTAATTTTGTGCGATTTGTGTACTTATATATTCATGTATGAGACAATTAAAGATTGCTAAAAGCATTACAAGTCGCGAATCTCAGGCACTCGACAAGTACCTGATTGATATCGCAAAACAGCCCCTCCTTACACTCGAGGAGGAGATCGAACTCTCGCAGCGTATCCACCAGGGTGATGAGGAGGCTCTCAACAGACTCGTGGGTGGCAACCTGCGTTTCGTAGTGTCAGTGTCTAAGCAGTACCAGAACCAGGGTCTTGCCCTGATCGACCTCATCAACGAGGGTAACATCGGACTTATCAAGGCTGCACAGAAGTTTGACGAGACACGCGGATTTAAGTTCATCTCCTATGCCGTATGGTGGATCCGCCAGAGCATCCTTCAGGCCCTGGCCGAGCAGAGCCGCATTGTGCGTCTGCCCCTCAACCAGGTGGGTGCGCTCAACCGTATGAACAAGGTCATACAGCAGTTTGAGCAGGAGAACGAGCGCCGACCCAGTCCTGAGGAGCTGGCCGAACTGACCGATCTGCCTGTCGACAAGATCAGCGACACGATGCGCAGCGGTGGCCGCCATGTCAGCATGGACGCTCCCTTCCAGGAGGGCGAGGACAACACCCTGCTCGACGTGATGACCAATCCCGACAATCCGGGTTCGGACTCGGGCATGATAGACGAGTCGCTGAGCACCGAGATCGACCGTGTGCTGAGCACGTTGCCCCACCGCGAGGAGCAGGTCGTAAGGGCCAGCTATGGCATTGGCAAGCGCGAGATGACGCTTGAGGAGATAGGCGACGAACTGGGTCTGACACGCGAGCGTGTGCGCCAGATTCGCGAGAAGGCCATCCGCAAGCTCAGTGCTGCCGACAAGTGCCGCAACCTCCGTGCCTACCTCTCCAGGTAGTCACACAGACATACACCATTGGTAGTAGTCCCGCCCACAAGGCGGGATTTTTTTGTTGTAAGGGCTTTTAGGGTATAAAAGGGGAGTAGACAGCCCTTATGGCCCTTAATAATAAATATTACTGTCCGGGGAGATCAAGACCCTATAAGGGTCTCCTAACTAATACGTTATGAAAATATTTAAGTTAGGTCGCTCCTACAGAGCGAAAGGAAAAGATGCCCACAATACGTAGGGGCAAGCCCCTACGCTAAGTTATAGGCCTCCTTCAGAGGCTGATTGTGTTATTGCTTCCTTCCCTTTTTCTACCCTTCATCGCCCTTACAAGAAATAAAAAAGCAGCACCCTCGGGGTGAGAGGGTGCTGCTGTATGATGTATTGTGGGTTGGGTGTGTGTTTACCACTCCTCTCCCCATACGTTGGTGCTGGTGGTTTGCTCGTTGGTCAGTACGTCTGCCTCTGTGACGGTTTCGCCATCCTGGATCTGGGGCGAACCTACGAGGATGTTGCTGGCGGTGCGTACCACGAAGATGTCTGCCTGGGGCTTGATATAGTTCTTTTTCATCTGTCTGAATTGTTTTCTTGTTAATGATTTGGTGTGAGGTTTTAGGTCGGCTTTCTGCCTTTTGGGGTTGTAGGTTTTCGGTTTAACAACGGAACAAACAGAAATATTTTTTCCGTTCTTTCTGTTGTTTAGACCTACAACCACGAAAGTATTATTTTACCACCTTTTTGCCATTGATGATGTAGATGCCCTTTACGGCCTTCTCTACGCGGCGGCCCTGGAGGTCGAAGATGGCGCCCTGCTTGTCGGTCTGGATGTCGGTGATGGCGGTGGCGGTGTCGAATACGCCGTAGAACTCACGTACGCGTGTGTGGGGAATCTCGAGGTAGGCCTTGCCGGCGAGGTAGTTGGTGCCTTCATAACTGTAGAAGCCCACGCCTTTGGTCTTGTTGGCCAGTGCGTATACGGTGCCGGTGCGGCCTGCGCTCGCTACTGAGGTCTGGGTGGCATAGCCGAAGAGGAGGTTGCTGCTGATGGTCTCGCCTGGAGTAGAGGCTGCGGTGAAGTTGTAGGTTCTCTGGGCGCCCAGGAGCACTACAGAGGCACCGGCGGGGATGACTTCGCTGAGGGTGTTGTATACGAGGGTGCCCTCGAGGTCTACAGAGGCGGGATACTTGGCGGTAACGCCATCGGGGATCTGTACGGCTACGGGAGTGTAGAGGGTGGCAGCCTCAGCGCCGCCGATGGTAACGTTGTAGTTGATGGTGGGGAAGGTCAGCTTTGTGCCTTTGTGTGCACTCCATGTACCTACGTACTGCTCGTTGGTAGTGTTGGAAGAGTTTACAGAGAGGAACTTACCGGTGGGGAGCTGGAACTCAGCGCCGTTCCAGAAGAGGTTGGTACCGGTATTGGTGAGGGTAACGCGGCCCTGGTCGTGGTTGTTGGCATCAGAGGTGCTGGTCACGTAGGTATTGGTGGCTACGTTCTTGATGTTGAAGCGGATGTTGCCGTTGTCCACAATGGGGTAGATAGCCCAGAGGTAGGTGGCGAGGTTGGTGCTCTCTGCCACGTTGCCCTTCTTAACCTTAATGTCGCTGCCTGCTGCATACCACTTGAGGTTGGCATCGGTGTAGCTGTTGATCATCACGGGGCGCTCTGTTGTGGCGCTCGAGACGGTGAGGGGGAAGGTCACATTGGCGGTGTAGCCCGAACCGGTTTTGACCACATTGCTGAGGGTAGCGCAGCCCACAGCGAGGTTCTCTGCTCTGACATCCTTAACTGCCTGGCAGGAGAAGTTGTTGCCTATGTCATCGGTGAGGGTGATGCTAACGCCGGGCTCGTAGATATAGAGGGCGGTACCGCTGTCGGTGGTGGGATCTCCGCTATAGAGGCCCATGTTGTTGCTTACGCCGCCATAGTTGCTCAGGTAGGTGACGTTGTCGCTGGTCTTGAGGCCGAACTTGTTGGTTTCGCCGAGGTTGTAGAGGGTCCAGGTGCATGTGTAGCCGCTTGTGCCGGGGGTCTGTGCCACGATCTTGTTACCACCATCGCTGGTGTTCTGATAGCTCATAGCCTTGCCCTCCTGGGTCTTGGGATAGAGCTGCAGGTAGTTGTTCCCGCCATTGGTCACCTGCATGAAGTACCAGAGCTGGTTGTCAGCGCCGGTGTAGGCGTCGAGGTGGATCTTGTTGTCGCCGGTCAGGGTGTACCAGCGGGCGTCACCACGACCGCTCTTGATGGCGTAGTAGTGCTTCTCTGAGTTGTTAGAGAGCTCGAAGGGCAGCTCAGAGGCTACCGTCTGTGCCCACGTTCCTGCTGCACAGGCGAGTGCAGAGATGAGGAGATAAAATTTCTTCATGTGAGTTTGAGTTTTGTTAAAAAAATAGTGATTATCTTTAGTATTATAGCTTGGTTTAGCCAATTTTTCCTGACAAAGGTAAGCAAAATAGGTCTATTTCGCCTTTATTTTGGGGGGGGTAATGTGAGGTTTTCTTGATTTATATCAAGGCGATATGGAGGATAATATGTAATGTAGTTCAACACTTTTTTATTATTGGACATAAAAGAACAATCTCCCTCTGTCTCCCCCAATGGGGAGGATAGCCTGATTGGGGTGGGGGCTTCTGCTGACGGTCCTGATGCCGCAACAGGCGCTGTAGGCGCCCTCTCGGACTTTGTAGGTCGCTTCGCTCTTGAGATCGTAGGTTGTTTTTAACAACAGAAAGAACGGAATAGTTATTTCTGTTTGTTCCGTTGTTAAACCTTCATAACAACAGAACGAACGGGAAACTATTAATCACACGAAGACACGAAGTGATATGAGTATAGCTGACCATAAGTTGACATAAGCAATGCAAATTTCGTTGTCGATACAATCGCCTGAAAGGCGATATTTCTATAACCGGGGGTGCCGAACGTAGTGGCACCCTCGGACAAGC
>CALZKW010000119.1 GCA_945788095.1 uncultured Prevotellaceae bacterium
CCTTGGGGGAGTTAGAGGGGGCTTTCCGTTCGTTCCGTTGTTCCTCAATCTCCCCGCTAAACCATAATTTAGCCACAGGTTATCCTGTTGCCCCTACATTACGCCCCTGCGGCGGAAAATAGTGGGGCAGACGGATTTCTGCCACGAATTGGTGGAGAGAATGCATGATGTTTTGTATCTTTGCAGCAAGAATAACGCAAAGAGAGAGATGATAGACCGCATTACGATAGATAAGATAATGGATGCCGCACAGATTGTGGATGTGGTGTCCGACTTTGTCACACTCAAGCGTGCAGGAGCCAACTACAAGGGACTGTGCCCCTTTCACGACGACCGCACACCATCGTTTATGGTCTCTCCCTCGAAAAACTACTGCAAGTGCTTTGCCTGCGGCAAGGGCGGCAATCCCGTCACCTTCCTCATGGAGCACGAGCAGATCTCCTACCCCGACGCCCTGAGATGGCTGGCCAAGAAGTATGGCATCACCATCAAGGAGAAGGAACTCTCGGCCGAGGAGAAGGCGGCACAGACCGACCGCGACAGTATGTTCGTGGTCAACGACTGGGCACGCCAGTGGTTCAGCCACCAGCTCTACGACACCGAGGACGGACGTGCCATTGGTCTGGCCTACTTCCGCAACCGCGGTTTCCGCGACGATATCATCAAGAAGTTCCAGCTCGGATTCTGCCCCAACCGCCGCGACGTGTCGATGACCAATGATGCCATCAAGGCGGGCTACCAGGAGCGCTATCTCACCTGCGACCCCGACACGGGCATCGGCACGGGTCTGAGTTTCAAGAGCCAGAAGGACGGCTCCCTGCGCGACCGCTTCTTCGGCCGCGTGATGTGGCCCATCTTCACCATCGGCGGCAAGGTGGCCGGCTTTGGCGGCCGTGTGCTCGATGCCGCCACCAAGGGTGTGGCCATCAAATACCAGAACTCGCCCGAGAGCATCATCTACAGCAAGAAGCGCGAACTCTTCGGTCTCTTCCATGCCAAGCAGGCCATCGTCAAGCACGACCTCTGCTACATGGTGGAGGGCTACACAGACGTGATGGCCATGCACCAGAACGGGGTGGAAAACGTGGTATCCTCATCGGGCACCGCACTGACCGACGACCAGATACGCCTGCTCCACCGCTTCACGTCCAACATCACCGTCATCTACGACGGCGACGCTGCTGGCATCAAGGCCTCGCAGCGAGGTATCGACATGCTGCTGGCCCAGGGGCTCAACGTGCGTCTGCTCCTGCTGCCCGACGGCGACGATCCCGACAGTTTTGCCCGCAAGCATACGGCAGAGGAGTTCCAGAAGTACCTGGCAGATAATCAGGTCGATTTCATCAAGTTTAAGACCGACCTGGTGCTCAAGGAGGCACAGGGCGACCCCATCAAACTCTCGCGCCTGGTCACCAATATCGTGGCCAGCATAGCCGTCATCAAGGACCCCATCAGCCGCACCTTCTACATACGCGAGATAGCCGGCATGATGAACATGTCCGAACAGATTATCAGCGATGCCGTCAGCCGCCAGTTGGCCACCAACAACGAGGAGGAGCGCAAGCGCGCCCTGCGCGAGAGCAACCGCGCTCAAGGCGCCCCCCCCATGCCCGCAGAAGCCCCCATCCCCGAGGAGATCGACGACATAGCGGCAGCAGCCGGTGCGCAGCCCACCCCACAGACCTACACCGCCGACGGCCTCTCGGTCTACGAGCGTCTGCTCACCCAGGTGGTGGTGCGCCACGGCGAAGCCATCATCTGCAATGGCGACGACGGCGAGGGCAACGAGGTGCCCATATCGATGGCCGAATTTATAGCGCTCTCTCTCAACCAGGACAACCTGCAGCTGCAGGACCAGCGCTACCAGGCCATACTCAACGAGGCACAGCAGTATGTGCACAACGAGGGATGGACGGCAGAGCGCCACTTCATCAACCATCCCGACCCACAGATCAGCACACTGGCCATCGAACTCGCCTCCGAGCGCGAGACACTCAGCAAGGTGCACGGCCCGGAGGAGAACCAGAACAGCGCCACCCAGCTGCTCGACCTGGCCGTACACGTACTGACGGACTTCAAACTCTCTATCGTAAAGAAGGAGAAGAAAGAACTGGAGCGCCGCATCAACGACCCCGCCATCCTGCGCGACAAGGCGGGCTACATGGAGGTGCTCAAGCGATTCAAGGAGATCAAGGAAATAGAAATGGAACTCGCCAAGCAATGCGGCGACAGAGTTATCATGCGATGAATCAGCCACTCTCACTCTATCAGCTCAATGCCATCATCCACGAGGTCATCGACAGCAGTCTCGATGCCGCCTACTGGGTGGTGGGCGAACTGAGCGATGCACGCCAGGGGGCCAATGGACACTTCTATGGCGAACTCATCGAGAAGGGCGATGACGGGCGCACCATCACCGCCCGTGCCAGAGTCAATTGCTGGGCCCGGCAGTACAACATCCTGCGGCCTCGCTTCATCCGCGAGAGCGGGCAGGACATCCGAGCGGGCATGAAGGTGATGATGCAGGTGCGCGTCACCTACCACGAGGCCTATGGTCTGGCCCTCCACATGCTCGACATCGATGCCACCTACACCATGGGCGACCTCATGCAGCGGCGCCAGGCCATCCTGCGCAAACTGGAGGAGGACGGCGTGATAGACGACAACAAAACCCTCCACATGCCCCGCCTCTTGCAGCGCATCGCCATCGTCAGCGCCGAGGGAGCCGCCGGCTATGGCGACTTCATCGACCAACTCCACCACAACGAATACCGCCTGCGATTCACCACCCGTCTCTTCCCCGCCGTCATGCAGGGACAGCACGTCGAGGAGAGCGTCATCGCAGCCCTCTCGGCCATCGAGGAGGAGTACGACAGGTGGGATGCCGTGGTCATCATCCGAGGCGGAGGCGCCACGAGCGACCTCGCCGACTTCGACTCCTATCCCCTGGCCCACCGCATCGCCTGCATGCCGCTGCCCGTCATCGTGGGCATCGGACACGAGCGCGACGAGACCGTGCTCGACCATGTGGCCCACACACGCGTCAAGACACCCACGGCTGCTGCCGCCCTGCTCATCGACCATCAGTGTGAGGAACTATCCGCCCTGGCCCAGCTGCAGGAGCGCATCCTGCAGTCCACCCGCCAGCGGCTGCATGCCGAGCACATGCGTCTGCAGAGCCTCGCGCAAGGACTTCCCCTGCGCTTAGCCACCCTCAAGGAGCGCGAGGGCCACCACATCGACCGCCTCTGGCTGCGACTCATCGAGGCCTCACGCCGACGACTCGACCAAGAGAGCCACCGCATCGACATCACCAGTCTGCGCCTCAAGGCCCTCGACCCCGCCCTGCTGCTCGAGCGAGGCTACACCATGACCACCGTGGGCAACACCATCATCACCTCGCCCCAGCAGGTCAAAAAGGGCGACGTCATCACCACACGCCTCAAGCAAGGCACCATCTACTCCACCGTAATAACTACCGAACAATGAAGAAACCACTCACCTACGAAGAGGCCATGGCGCAACTCGAACAGTTGGCCAGCCAAATGGAGCGCAACGAACTGGGCATCGACACCCTCGCAGCCCGTCTCAAGGAGGCACAGCAACTCATAGCCCAGTGTCGCACCCAGCTCACCGAGGTCGACACCGAGATACAAAAGGTGCTCGCCGCCGAGGAATAACTCCCCCCATCCACATCGTGCGATGCGTTCCAACGCATCGCCCCTAATCCCCCCTTATTATGAAAAAGACCATTCTATCCCTCCTCATCTCCCTCTTCTGCCTCAACGCCGTGGCAGACAGTTATCCATCAGCCGAGGCGCAGACCCTCTTCCAGACCTACGGCAAAGGCCGCCCCTATCGCATACCCGCCATTGCCAAGGCCAAGAACGGCGACCTCATCGCCGTCAGCGACGACCGATTCTGTGGCGCAGACATCGGCTACGGCAAGGTCAACCTCGTCTACAAGGTGAGCCACGACAACGGCAAGACATGGACACCCGAACTCATGATGGCCGAGGGCGACGGCATCAAGACCAGCAACACCTGTGGCTTTGGCGACGCAGCCATCGTGGCCGACCGCAAGTCAAACCGCGTCATGGTGATGTGCGTCAGTGCTCCCCAGGGCGGCAACTGCTGGACCCCCGAGCAGCGCGGTTCCATCCTCTGGGGCACACCCACCAAGGACGGCAACTGGCAGTGGACTGAGCCCATCGACATCAAGGACCAGATTATGGCCCTCCTGCCCGCCGACCGTGTCAACTACTTCGTGGGCAGCGGCAAGCTCCACCAGAGCCGCACCATCAAGGTGGGCAAGTACTACCGCGTCTATGCCGCCCTCTGGACCAGTTCGGGCCGCGACCTGCAGAACTATGTGGTCTACTCCGACGACTTCGGCCAGACCTGGCAGTTGCTCGGCACTTCGGATATATGCCCCGGCCCCGACGGCAACGAACCCAAATGTGAGGAACTGCCCAATGGCGATGTCATACTCAGCGCACGCCGCCCAGGCTACCGTCTCCTCAACATCTTCCACTATACCAACGCCAAACGTGCTGAGGGCACATGGGACAAGGCCACCGACGGCATCAAGAATGGCGACGTGTCGGGCACCGACGGCGAGATACTCCTCGTCAAGGCTAAGCAGGCCGGAGGCAAGCCCGTCACCATCGCCCTGCAGTCTGCCCCCAACCACGGACGCAAGAAGGTGAGCATCTGGTATAAGATACTCGCCGCCGACACCGACTGCGACACACCCGCCAACCTGGGCCAGGGATGGACACTCGGCAAACAGATCACCGAGCACAGTTCGGCCTACTCCACCATGTGTCTGCAGGCCGATGGTCGCATCGCCTTCTTCTATGAGGACGGTCGCAGCGGTGTGGACTACGACATGATCTACCTGCCCATCTCGCTCAGCGAACTCACCGGACTGGAGGACTATGTATTAATAAATAAGTAATTCAACTTGCTCGGTTTCATAGGTTTTAGGCCGCTACGCTTTTATGGTTATAGGTCTATTCTTTAACAACAGAAAGAACGGAATAATTATTTCTGCTTGTTCCGTTGTTAAACCTAACCCCCCAAAAGGCTGAAAGCCGACCTAAAACCTGCGAAAGTTGAGTTTGCGAAATTAAGAAAGTAAGCAATTGCAAAATAATTAATGCTTTTTCACACATTATACGCAAAAAAAGTGTACTTTTGCGACAGAATTACAGAAAACAGCATTTAAGGTATGAAAGAGATTGACTGGAGTAACCTCTCATTTGGTTACATGAAGACCGACTACAACGTGCGCTGCTACTACCGCAACGGTGCATGGGGCGAAATAGAAACCTGCAGCGAAGAGACCATCCCCCTCCACATGGCAGCCACCTGTCTGCACTACGGCCAGGAGGCCTTCGAGGGCCTGAAGGCTTACCGCTGCCCCGACGGCAAGGTGCGCGTATTCCGCAGCGACGAGAATGCAGCCCGCCTGCAGAGCACCTGCCGAGGCATCCTGATGCCCGAACTCCCCACAGAGAAGTTCAATGAGATGGTAGACCGCGTGGTACGCCTCAACGAGCGCTTCATTCCTCCCTACGAGAGTGGTGCAAGCCTCTACATCCGTCCGCTGCTCATCGGCACAGGCGCACAGGTGGGCGTACACCCCGCCAATGAGTACCTCTTCCTCATCTTCGTCACCCCCGTAGGCCCCTACTTCAAGGGCGGCTTCTTTGCCAATCCCTACGTCATCATCCGCCAGTTCGACCGCTCGGCACCTCTCGGCACCGGCATCTACAAGGTGGGCGGCAACTATGCAGCCTCCCTCTTGGCCAACAAGAAGGCCCACGACATGGGCTACGCCTGCGAGTTCTACCTCGACGCCAAGGAGAAGAAGTACATCGACGAGGCAGGAGCAGCCAACTTCTTTGGCATCCGCGGCAACTCATACATCACACCCAAGTCGACATCCATCCTCCCCTCTATCACCAACAAGAGTCTGATGCAGCTGGCCGAGGAACTCGGCATGACCGTGGAGCAGCGCCAGATACCCGAAGAGGAGCTTGCCACCTTCGAGGAGGCAGGAGCATGCGGCACCGCTGCCGTTATCTCGCCCATCTCGCGCATCGACGATGCCGACACTGGCAAGAGCTACGTCTTCGGCGAGAAGCCAGGCCCCGTGAGCGAGCGCCTCTACAACAAGCTCCGCAACATCCAGTATGGAATCGAGCCCGACACCCACAACTGGACACGCGTGGTGATCGACTAATGCCCAAGCAACCACTATTAACCATCATACTTAGGGGTGATAAGCATGCCACTTATCACCCCTAAATCATATACTTACCATCCCCTATCCCCCATACCTATGACCACAACAACCCTCGCGGCTGACCACGACCCCATGGGCGCAGCCATACTCGACCACACCAAGGGCATCTGCCAGGGCCCACTGACGGTCCATTCATCCATGTTCGACGACGACGAGATGCCCATCGACCACCTCTTCCGCTCCCTCTCCGAGATGCCACGCCTCGAGCAGGAAGCCCTCAGCAGAGCCCGCGGCCGGGTGCTCGACATCGGTGCGGGAGCCGGATGCCACACACTGGCCCTCCAGGAACGCGGCCTTGAGGTGAAGGCCATCGACATCTCGCCCCTCAGTTGCGAGGCCATGCGCCTGCGCGGAGTGAGCGACGTGGAGTGCACCAACCTCTTCTCACCCCTACTCGAGGGCACCTACGACACCATCCTCCTGCTCATGAACGGCACCGGCCTGGCCGGCAAGGTGAGCGGCATGCCCCGTCTGCTCGACCGCCTCAAGCAACTACTCACCCCAGGCGGCCAGATACTCATCGACTCGAGCGACCTCCGCTACCTCTTCGACGACGACGATCTGCCCAGCAAGGCCGATGGCGAACCCTACTATGGCGAGGTGGACTACCAGATGACCTACGCCGGTGTGGAGGGCGCCCCCTTCGACTGGCTGTATCTCGACTACCCCCTGCTCGAGGCCATCTGCCAGGCCAACGGCCTCAAGTGCGAATGCATCATGCGGGGCGACCACTACGACTACCTGGCCAAGGTGAGCCTCTAATCCTGGCTCATACTATAACGCCCCACAACCTCCCCCCATGAAGGCGGCGAGGAGACTTCACATATCGACAAGCATGCGCTGCCGCTATGGCATCACATGCTCGTCGCTTTATTATATATAAGGTAACCCCCTGTCGGGAGGCTTTCTGGATAAGAAATATTAGATTCTTGTGTAATTTTTACTCCAAACGTTTTATTGGGTAATTATTACGCATTATCTTTGCAGCGTAAAACTTACACAACATAAGACTATGAGTGAGAATCAGTATTGCTACAAGTACCCACACCCATCGGTGACGACCGACTGTGTAATCTTTGGTTTCGACGGCAGCCGACTGCAGGTGCTGCTCATCGAGCGAGGCATAGAGCCCTACAAGGGGCGATGGGCATTCCCCGGTGGTTTCCTCCAGATGGACGAGACGGCAGAGCAGGGCGCGCTGCGCGAACTGAAGGAAGAGACGGGACTCGACGGGGCATACATCGAGCAGTTTCAGACCTACACCGATCCCGACCGAGACCCGCGCGAACGTGTCATCACCATTGCCTACTACGCTCTGGTGCGCATTCAGGAGGTGCAGGGAGGCGACGATGCAGCCCGTGCCCAGTGGTTTCCCATCGACGAGGTGCCACAGCTGGCCTTCGACCACGACCGCATCCTGCGCGATGCCACACGCAAGCTCCGCGAGCGCATCCACTTCAAGCCCATCGGTTTCGAACTGCTGCCCGAGAAATTCACCATGAAAGACCTGCAGATGCTCTATGAGGCCATCCTCGATGTGAAGTTCGACCGGCGCAACTTTGCCAAGAAGATGATGCACAACGAACTACTCATCCAGCTCGACGAGACCATATGGCCCACCCCTAAGCGTGAGGCACAGCTCTATGCCTTCAACAAGGTGAAGTATAATGAGTTTAAGCAGAAAGGGTTTCAGATAGAATTCTAACACCTTGCAATCCCCACATTAACACCCAACAATTATGAAGAATCTACTATTGAGCGCTGCCATAGGCGACATCTGCGGCATGCCCTACGAGTTTGAAGGACGCACTAAGGACTACGATGCAGTCAATCTGCTCCACCCCAGAAACACCTATACCGACGACACGGTATGCACCTTTGCCTGTGCCGAGGCACTGCTACACCACCTCGACATGGCACACAACCTGTGGCAGAGATGTCGTGAGGACTTCTACCGAGGATACGGCGGCCGATTTGCAGAATGGCTGATGGGAGATAAAGTGAAGCCCGCCTACAACTCCTTTGGCAACGGTAGCGGCATGCGCTGTTCGGCAGCTGGTTTCCTGGCCCGTACCGAGGAGGAATGCATTGATCTGGCCACCGCCACCGCCCTTCCCACCCACAACCATCCCGAGGGCGTCAAGGGCGCAGTGGCTACTGCCCTGGCCATTCACTATGGCATGATGGGCAAGGACAAGGCGTATATCCGCACCCACGTGCTCGACAAGTACTACCCCGAATGGAGCACGAAGACCTATGCCGACATCAAGCCCGACTACTACTTCAACGAGACCTGCCAGCTCACCATCCCCGCAGCTATCATCTGCATGCTCGAGAGTAAGGACTACGCAGACTGCATCACGATGGCCATTGCCCTGGGCGGCGATGCCGACACTCTGGCCGCCATAGCGGGTCCCATGGCCTATGCCATCTATAAGGAGATGCCCGAGGCCCTCGTGGAGAACGCCAAGAAGAAATTGCCCGAATGGATGCTTCGGGTGAGCGAAGAACTGGACAACCGTGTGGCATAGCACGCCCCTTGAGGGCAAGAAGCAAAAAAGGGAGTAAAAGGGAAGTTAAAAATGTGACATCCTCTACACCGGCAGCACCTTCGGTGCAACTGGTTACGAACCTCCACTTCGTTCGGTGTGTTGCCTTCCAGGCAAATCGCAGGCCATTTCTGGGGCAAATTGTATATAGTCCCCTCTTTTTATCTATTGATATTTTAGGTTCATCCCCGAATTGCGTTGGTAAGTTTATATAGTAGTATAAAAAAAGC
>CALZKW010000120.1 GCA_945788095.1 uncultured Prevotellaceae bacterium
GATATTCTCCCCCTTGGGGGAGTTAGAGGGGGCTTTCCGTTCGTTCCGTTGTTACCCAATCTCCCCCATAAACCATAATTTGAATGGAGGTCGTACCCAGTGGGGCGTGCTATGTAATTTCCGCAACAAGACATTCGTCCCTATAACTCCCTTTTAACTTCCCTTTTACTCCCTTTTTTATTTCCCCCGAAGGGGCGTTCTCCCCGCTAAACCATAATTTATCCCCTCAGATTCAAGAAACTTCTCTTTTATTTCCCTTAACAATCACAGATTCACCAGTCCGTTGGTGATGGCGTAGATGGTGAGACCGGCCAGGGAGCGTATCTGGAGTTTGCGGGCTATGTTGCGTCGGTGTGTCATGACGGTGTGGGGCGAGATGAAGAGGTGGGCGGCAATCTCCTTGTTGGACATGCCCTGCACGAGGCAGACGATGATCTCGCGCTCGCGGTCTGAGATGGGTTCGGTGGCGGTGCCCTGGTTGATCATGCCGGCGAGACGTTCTGTGACGCTGTCGGCCTGGATGCGCTGCTCGAGGAGTCGGATGGCAGGTACAAAGAGTTGCTCCTCCACGCGGCTGTGGTTGGCGAGCCACTCCTCGTTGATGTAGATGTCGTAGAGGGTGGCGGTGAGCTGATTGTTGGCCAGTCCGCTCTGTGGGAGATACTTGATGATGATGCTCTTGAGTTCGTGAAACTTGCCTGCTTTGTCGTCGTGGTGGCGGGCAAAGATGTCGGCATTGTAGTCGGTGGTGGGCTGCCCCTCGAGGAGGGCCTCGACGTAGGGGAAGAGCGTCTTCTCCTCGTATTTCATGTGGAGGCGAATATCGTGGGCATACTCGTCATAGAGGCGCATGATGAGGGTGGAGAGCTGGTCGGAGAGGCGTAGCGACTCCTCCAGTTTGCGGCGTATGGTGGGCAGCAGATAGTCCAGGAAGTAGTGGTGCGAGGCCCGCAGATAGGTCAGCAGTGTGGCCACCTGTATGCGCTCATCATCGGGGCGTGGTGTGTGTCCGTTGATGAGGAAGTTGACGACGGTGAGAAAGGTGTGGCAGTCCACATCCTGCTCCGTGCACACCTCGGCCACGGTCTTGTCGCCGAAGCCCAGACGTATGCCAAAGGCGCTGAGGCCCTGCAGGAGGGAGTAGTTGTCGCTGATGAGGTCGGCCATCTTGTCGTCGGCCTCGTAGAGTTTGACTTGCTTCATGTGTGTGGAATTTTGCTGCAAAGGTAGCAAGAATAATTGGACGGAGCAACCCCAAGATGTAGGTATTGGGGGTGGGGATGGTGTGTGAGGGTAGTCAATATGGGGTAGGGGAATGGCACAATGTAGGTAGCAGACTGAGGTTGTGAGGGGGAGGAATACCAAGATATGTGTATTGCAAGACGCGCGGGAAAGGTGTAACTTTGCAACCATGAAAAAGTTGCTTATAATCGCCGTATGTCTCCTCAAGGCCCTGGGTGGTATGGCTCAGGTGGAGGTGGGACTGGACTTTACCTCAGAATTGCAGACTGATTTTACCCGACTGCGCGAGACGAACCTCGTGGAGGTGGGTGTGGATGCCGAGCTGGGTCGCGGTGTGTCGGTGTCGGTGCACGGACTGAGTGTGGCCTCTTCGGACAAGACTCCTGTGGTGGACTCCAACATCGATGCTGATGACTGTCCCATGGCGCTGAGTGTGGCTGGTGTGGCTTACCAGCGTGGGGGGCATATGCTGTTTGGAGGTCTGCGAAGGATGGATGAGGACTACTTCTGCTCGTCGGTGCTGGGGCTGTTTACGGGTAGTGCGTATGGGGGATTTCCCACGTTGTCGGAGAATGCTGACTTGCCCGCCTTCCCCTCTGCGGGGTGGGGGGTGCACTATGGTTATGAGGGTGAGCACCTGAGCTGCCAGGTGTCGCTCTATGGGTGTGGCGGACTGGCTGAGATGAAGTATGCCCGCGGACGTGGGGAGTGTCACATTGGCGGTGCTCTGTGGCGTGGTGGTGGTGCTCTGTGGGCCTATGGTGAGCAGGGCGTGGCTCGTGGTCTGTGGCTTGTGGGCGGTTATTCGCAGGCCTTTGGCGGGGATGTGGCATGCCGTCACTATGCCCTGCTGGGTGGGCGCTATGAGTGGGGACCGGTAGAGTTGGGCATGGTGGCCGACTTTGCGCGCCGTGGCGAGTGTCATGAGTGGAGTGGTGAGGTGACGTGCCGTGTGCCTCTGGGCAAGTATGTAGCCCTGCAGCCCGCTGTGCGAGTAGCCGGCACGCAGGTGATGGGACTGCTGCGGTGTAGCGTGTGTTTGTAAATTGGGAGTTTATGGGGGAGAACGCCCCTCCGGGGCTTGAAGTAAAAAAGGGAGTAAAAGGGAAGTTAAAAGGGAGTTATAGGGACGATAGTCTTGTTGCGAAATTCACATAGCACGCCCCCGCTCGGCATCTCGAAGAGTGACGCTTAGCGAGCGAAGCGGGTCTAAGAACGGGGCGTGTTGTGGCTTATCATCTTTCTTCCATCCTCTTTTTATTTATCGCACGCCTCTTGTTATATCTTTCTATATGTATATTTATTGATATTTTTATCATCTCCCCGATAGATATGGGTTTCATCGTCACAGCATATGGGTCTTGACATGATTAGGATATGGGTCTTGTCGTGCTGAGATATGGGTCTTTTTTGACTCAGCCATACCCCTGCTGAAATTGCGGAATTATCATATTACATAACAGCATAATAAGTGCCCACCGAGACAGTCAGCTGTAGGCAATTGTCTCGGTGGGCGTATTGTCTTTCCCCCTTGGCGAGGGGCTATTTTGCGCTTCTTTGCAGCGTTTGTTGCAGGGCCTTGCCCGTATGGCTGGCCCCGCAGGTTGCCACCTCTTCGGGAGTGCCCTGGACGACGAGCTGGCCACCCTTGTCGCCACCCTCGGGACCGAGGTCGATGACGTGGTCGGCACACTTGATGACCTCCATGTTGTGCTCGATGATGACCAGGGTGTGGCCGCGCTCCACGAGGGCTTCGAAGGCGTGGAGGAGCTTCTTGATGTCGTGGAAGTGCAGACCCGTGGTGGGCTCGTCGAAGATGAAGAGGGTGGGCACCTGGCGCTCCTGCCCCAGGTAGTAGGCCAGCTTGACACGCTGGTTCTCACCGCCCGAGAGGGTGGACGAACTCTGGCCCAGTTTGATGTAGCCAAGACCGACATCCTGGAGGGGGCGCAGGTGGGCGGCTATCTTCTTCTGACCATGACCCTCGAAAAACTCGATGGCCTGATTGACGGTCATCGAGAGGATGTCGTAGACGTTCATGCCCTCGAAGCGCACCTCGAGGATGTCGGGCTTGAAGCGGCGCCCGTGACAGCTCTCGCAGGGGAGAATGAGGTCGGCCATAAACTGCATCTCTACGGTGACGGTGCCCTCGCCCTTGCACTCCTCGCAGCGGCCACCATCGGTGTTGAAGCTGAAGTGACCCGCCGTGTAGCCCATCTGGCGCGCCAGGGGCAGCGAGGCGAAGAGGCGGCGTATCTCGTCCCACACCTTGACGTAGGTCACGGGGTTGGAGCGCGAGGACTTGCCTATGGGGTTCTGGTCCACGAAGTCGACGGCCTGGATGGCCGTGATGTCGCCCTCGAGAGCCAGGTGTTCGCCGGGACGGTCGGCCACCTCGTCGAGCTGGCGGCGCAGAGCGTTGTAGAAGATGTCGCGCACGAGGGTCGACTTGCCGCTGCCGCTCACACCGGTGACACAGGTGATGACATTGAGGGGGAAGGTGACGTCGATGCCGCGCAGGTTGTTGGCTCTGGCTCCGCGCACGGTGATGCTCTGATTCCACGGACGTCGCGATGTGGGCGTGGCTATGGTGTCGAGCCCCATGAGGAAGTCGCGGGTATACGACCCCTTCCGCTCATTGTTATGTATTAATTGTTCATTGTTAATTGTTTCCTGTGGACTCCCCTGCCACACCACCTCTCCTCCGAGGCGTCCTGCATCGGGGCCTATGTCGATAATCCAGTCTGCGGCGCGCATGATCTCCTCGTCGTGCTCCACCACGACCACCGTGTTGCCCAGGTCGCGCAATTGGTGGAGCACGTGGATGAGGCGCTGTGTGTCGCGGCTGTGCAGACCGATGGAGGGCTCGTCGAGGATGTAGAGGCTGCCCACGAGGCTTGAGCCCAGGGATGTGGCCAGATTGATGCGCTGGCTCTCACCGCCCGATAGGGTGGAGGAGAGACGGCCCAGGGTGAGGTAGCCCAGACCCACGTCCATGAGGAACTGCAAGCGCGAGCGTATCTCTGTCAGTAGGCGGTGCGCTATCTGAGCCTCGTGGTCGGAGAGGGTGAGCGAGGCAAAGAACTGCTGCAACTGCACCACGGGCATGTCTACGAGGTCGGTGATGCGGCGCCCACCTACCCACACATAGCCGGCCTCGGGGCGTAGACGCGAGCCGTGACAGCGCGGACAGATGGTCTTGCCACGATAGCGGGCCAGCATGACGCGGTTTTGTATCTTGTACTGTCCCTCCTTGAGATAGTCGAAGAAGGCATCGATGGACATGAGCCCGTATTCGCGCTCATCGGGATGGATGGTCCACGAGCTGGGCACACGGAGTTCCTCGCCCTTGATGACCTCGGTCTTGAGAGGCTGAGGCTGGCCTGGTGTGGGGCTGGGTATGCCATGCCAGAGCCAGTCGCGCTCGCTCTGGGAGAGCTGGAAGTAGGGTTTGAAGATAGGAAATCCACGCTCAGAATTGAAGCGAATGAACCAATCTTTCCATTCGCTCATCTTCTCGCCACGCCAGCACATGACGGCACCCTCGTAGATCGAGAGGGCCGAATTGGGGATGACGAGATGCTCGTCGATGCCCATGACGCGGCCAAAGCCCTCACACTCGGGGCAGGCTCCGAGGGGGGAGTTGAAGGCAAAGAGATTGTCGGTGGGCTCCTCGAAGGTGATGCCGTCGGCCTCGAAGCGCGAAGAGAAGGTGTGGAGGATACCGCTGGGGTAGAAGCGCAGCATCATCTCGCCGCCACCCTCATAGAAGGCCGTCTCCACGGAGTCGGTGAGGCGCGAGATGGTGTCCTTGTCGTGGTGCACGGCGAGACGGTCCACCACGAGCAGGAGATTGCTGCCCTCGATGGCTCGCGACCCTGTGCGTACCTCCTCCAGGAAGTCGTCGATGCGCATCGTTTCGCCTCCGGCCTCGATGCGTGCATAACCATTCTTGATGGACATCTCGAGCTGCTGTTCGGTGGTGCGTCCCTCTACCTCGCGTATGGGGCAGAGCACTGCAAAGCGTGTGCCCTCGCCATACTCCTGCATGCATCTGATGACATCCTCGGGGGTATGCTTCTTCACCTCCTGGCCCGACACGGGCGAGATGGTGTGACCGATGCGGGCATAGAGCAGACGCAGGTATTCGTAGATCTCGGTGGTGGTGCCCACAGTGGAGCGTGGATTGCGGCTCGTCACCTTCTGTTCGATGGCGATGGCGGGTGGTATGCCCTTGATGTAGTCGCACTCGGGCTTGCTCATGCGGCCCAGGAACTGGCGTGCATAGGCAGAGAGACTCTCCACATAGCGACGCTGACCCTCGGCATAGAGCGTGTCGAAGGCCAGCGACGACTTGCCGCTGCCGCTCACACCGGTGATGACCACCATGCGTCCACGTGGTATCTCCAGGTCGATGTTCTTGAGGTTGTTGACCCTCGCTCCTTTTATCTTGATGCTGTCCTCCATATATATATATAAGACGTGAAATGAGTCACAAAGATACGAGAGAAAAACGAGAAGCGGAAAGGATGTGACAAGAAATGTTACATATTTGGTATTGTCCGCTCGACACTCTATCGTATATTTGCAGCCGAAAACCAATGTTTAGACACCATGAAACAGAAATTTATCCTACCCCTGATGCTGGCAGCAGGTCTGACCCAGCAGACATGGGCACAGAAGGACCAGCACAGACAGTTCTTCCGCAACCCCGTAGTGCAGACGCTCTACACCACCGACCCCGCACCCTTTGTCGACGGCGACAGACTGTATATGTTCACCGGCCACGACGAGGAGGGAGCCGACTTCTTCTGGATGAACGACTGGCGCCTCTATTCCACCACCGATATGGCCAACTGGACCGACCACGGATGTCCGCTCTCGCAGGCCACATTCTCGTGGGCCGACGACAGAGCCTGGGCCGCACAGTGCTGCAAGAGGGGCGGCAAATACTACTGGTATGTGTGTGCCCACAGCCGTCTCTCGGGAGGCATGGCCATCGGTGTGGCTGTGGCCGACAAGATCACCGGCCCCTATCGCGACGCCTTGGGCAAACCGCTGGTCGACAATGGCTCGTGGGATAATATCGACCCCACCGTGCTCATCGACGACGATGGTCAGGCCTATCTCTATTGGGGCAATCCACGCCTCTACTACATCAAACTCAACGAGGATATGATATCCTACACGGGCGAGGTGGAGGAGATTGTGCAGACCCCTGAGGGATTCGGAGCCCCCGCACCCGAGTTGCGCAAGAAGGGGGAGAAATATACCGACACCTACACCGAGGGCCCCTGGGCCTGGAAGCGAAACGGCCTCTACTACATGCTCTATGCGGCAGGTGGTGTGCCCGAGCACATCGCCTACAGCACGGCCAAGACCCCCACAGGCCCCTGGACCTACCGAGGCACCATCATGCCCCAGGAGCAGACCAACTCGTTCACCAACCATTGTGGCATCGCTGACTACAAGGGTCATAGCTACTTCTTCTACCACACCGGCAAACTGCCCCGTGGAGGAGGTTTCGGGCGTTCGGCTGCTGTCGAGGAGTTCGTGTGGGGCAAGGACGGTTCGATACCCACCATACACCACACTGACCAGGGCGTCACCCCCATCGGCACGCTCAACCCCTATGCTCAGACAGAGGGCGAGACAATGGCCTACAGCTATGGCCTCCACACGGAGTGGAATCAGCAAGACGGTGTCTTCGTCACCGACATCCACCACGAGGACTGGCTGCGCCTCTCCGAGGTGGACTTCGACCATCAGGGCCGACCCAAGCACGGCGCACAGATGGTGGCCCGCGTGAGCAGCGCCCTGCAGGGAGGCACCATCGAGATGCACGCCGACTCGCTCCACGGCCCCCTCGTGGCCACGCTCCAGGTGCCCATCACCGGAGGCTGGGAGGCATGGCAGACCGTGCGTGCCGACATCGCCTCGCTGCCTGAGGGCAAGCACGAGGTGTTCCTCGTCTTCAAGGGGCTGAAGGGACAGAAACTGATGAATCTCGATCACTGGTCCATCCAGCCTCACCACGACCGCTACGAGGCGCGCAACCCGCTCTTCTGGGCCGACTATCCCGACCCCGACATCATCCGCGTGGGCGACTACTACTACCTCGTCACCACCACCATGCACCTGATGCCAGGAGCACCCATCATGCGCAGCCGCGACCTGCAACACTGGGAGACGGTGAGCTACCTCTTCGACACCCTCAATGATGTGCCCGCCTACAACCTCGACGGGGGCACCAAGTATGGACAGGGACAGTGGGCCACTTCGCTGCGCTACCACAAGGGCACCTTCTATGCCCTCTTCGTCACCAATGGTGTGCCTGGCTCGTGGATCTATGCCACCGACGACCCCGCCAAGGGGTGGCACCTCCACTCTCACCTCAAGGGCTTCTATCACGACCCCTCGCTCTTCTTCGACGACGATGACCGCGCCTATATCTTCAGCGGTTCGGGACGCGTAGACATCACCGAACTCGAGCCCGACCTGAGCAGCGAGAAGGAGGGAGGCTTCCGCCGCACCATCGAGGTGCAGGATGCCTTCGACCACGGACTGCTCGAGGGTAGCCGCGTTATCAAGCACGATGGCTACTACTACCTGCTCATGATATCGTGGCCTCGCACAGGGCGTCATCAGTTGGCCTACCGCTCGCGCACCCTCGACGGACGCTGGGAGAAGCGCGACATCATGACCGACAATTTCGACCGCTTTGGCAATGTGGGTCAGGGCACCATCGTGGATGGCAAGAACGGCGAGTGGTATGGCGTCATCTTCCAGGACCGCGGCGGTGTGGGCCGTATCCTCACCCTCAGTCCCTGTCGATGGGTGGACGGATGGCCCCTGATAGGCGACTCTGAGGGACACACGACTCCCTGCACCGAACTCTCGACCGCCACTCTCGACCGTCAGTGGAACCACAATCCCGACACCAAGGCCTACCGTTATCACAAGGATGGTAGCGGCATACAGCTCAGCACCGCCTCCGTGGTGGACAATATCTATATGGCCCGCAACACGCTGACCTGGCGTATGTGGGGCCCCGAGAGCAGCGATACGGTATGCATCGACATTCGCGGCATGAAGGATGGCGACAAGGCTGGCTTTGCTGCCTTCAATGGCGACTCCGGACTGCTCACCATCACCCGCAGCGGCAAGAACACCACTCTCACCATGACCGAGGAGGTGGTGGAACTCAACGGCGAGAAGCAGGTGACGGGCAATCGTGTGACGGAGCGTGAGAGCGTGGACATCACCGGTGCCAAGAAGGTATGGCTGCGCATCGATGGCGACTTCAATCTGGGTCGCGACATTGCCACCTTCTACTACAGTCTCGATGGTAAATCGTTCAAGAAACAGGGCAGCGACTTCAAGATGGTCTTCGACTACCGCCGCCTTTTCATGGGCACCCGCTATGCCGTCTTCAACTTTGCCACCAAGCAACTCGGAGGCAAGGTCGACGTAGAGTTCTGAGCCCCCTTTAATCCGCATATTGTCGCACATACCCCTATGTGGACTATATCTATTCTTTTTGGCTGGTCACGGTAACTCGTGACCAGCCATTTTTCTTCTTTTTTGGGGGGATAGACATGTAAATTGGAGTTTATGGGGGAGGTGCGGGGATGGTTTAACAACGGATCGAACGGACAAATATTAATCACACGAAGGCACGAAGTGATATGAGTATAGCTGACCATAAGTTGACATAAGCAATGCAAATTTCGTGGTCGATACAATCGCCTGGAAGGCGATATTTCTATAACCGGGGGTGCCGAACGTAGTGGCACCCTCGGACAAGCAAACACACCACATGCGCCTGGAGGGCGCTACCTCGATG
>CALZKW010000121.1 GCA_945788095.1 uncultured Prevotellaceae bacterium
TTGCTTGTCCGAGGGTGCCACTACGTTCGGCACCCCCGGTTATAGAAATATCGCCCTCCAGGCGATTGTATCGACCACGAAATTTGCATTGCTTATGTCAACTTATGGTCAGCTATACTCATATCACTTCGTGCCTTCGTGTGATTAATATTTTTCCGTTCGTTCCGTTGTTAAACCATCCCCGCATCTCCCCCATAAACTCCATATTTGCCCCGCTCATACTTTATGAGATGCGCGGCTACAAGATTGCCCCCCTCACGCCCGCTCCATGATATGGGGAGAGCGCAAGGGGGGCAACCCAAAATATCGTCAGTAAGATTACTTATTGAGGTACTTCTTGCCATCCTTGATGACGAGGCCCTTGTAAGAGCGGTCTGCACGGAGGCCAGAGAGGGTGTAGGCAGCACCGGTGGCGGCTGGCTGGGGTGCAGCGGGAGCACCTATGCCGCTGGGGTCGTAGGCCTTGACGGGCACACGGTCGGCATTGACGATACGGCCTGTCTGCTGATCGACCACGAGCACCACGAGGTGGACATTGTGGGGACGAACGGCATCGAGGAGCACCTGACGGGTGGGCATCGCGATGGTGTACTCACTCTCCACGGGGGTGTAGGCCTGGAGCTGCCCCAGCGAGGCGGCCATGTTGTTGCCGTTGTACGAACTATTGAGCGCCACGTCGTTGAAGTAGAGACCATTGATCTTGGCCTGGCCCCACTTGCCGCCGGCGATGAAGTTCCAGAGGTCCTTGCCAACCTGAAGCTTGTTGTAGGTGTAGTAGTTGTTGTACTGCTGCCAGATGCTGCCTGAGCCAGTGAGACTGTCGGCCACGAGCACATACTCGATGTCGTAGATATTGCCATCGATGAGAGCCTCCACGGTGGCACCGGCGGTGACTGCGGTCTGATCCTCCGTCCACATGGCCCAGGCCTTGACACCCACGGGGGGCACACGGTCGAGAGCGGCCTGGAAGTCGTCGATGATGGTCTTGTTGGTACCCACGTAGGGGTCCATCTCCTCGCCACGCTCTATCATACACGAGGGAGCACCCGAGAATTCGAGGGGTGCGTAGCGGTCGAAGTCGATGAACATGGCGTCGCTGTTGGAGGACGAATACTGGTGGAGGGCGATGCCCACAAACTGGTCGCCAAACTGATTGCGGAGGTTCTCCATGCCCTGCCAGCCACGTGGACACCAGGGACAGGTGGTGCCGGTGAACTCCTCGACAGCCACCTTGTGGACATAGGGAGTGGCAAAAGTGGCCATCTTGCCTCGGCCCTCGGTGTAGTTGCCCGCATTGGGCTGACCGTTGACCTTGGTGACGGTGACGGCGAGCTGCTCGGTGCGTCGGTCGGCAGCAGCCTCGAGGGGGATGCTGAGTGCGAAGTAGCCGTTGGTGGTCACCTCAGAAGTGAGCGCATAGTGCTGCTCGGCTGAGGCCACACCGCCACGGGTCACCACATAGTCGATACTCGCCACGGGGGTGACACCGATGTTCTGCATCAGCACAGAGCCTTGGGCTGTAGTGCCCTGCTGCACGAGCACATCGTCGAAGTCGAAGGCTGCCACGCTGTAGGTGTCGATGGTCTTCTCCACGATGGCCTGCACAGCCAGGTTGTACTGCCCGGTGATGCCAATGTCATAGTAATAATTGCCCTGGCCGAGGGGATTGCCATAGAGGAGCACCTCGCAGGCGAGGCCCTCTGTGGTGACGCCTATGGGGCGGTTGGTGTTGGTCTGCTTGTAGTTGTAGCCCATCAGGATACCCTCCTCGTGGTCGGCGAGCGTGAGGGTGAAGGGACGGTCGAAGGTGAACTCATTCCATCCCGCCACGCTCTCGCTGACGCGGGCCACAGCAAGGGTGTCGCGGGTGGCCATGTCGAGGATAAAGCAGCGGGTGGTATTGGCAGGCTGTGCAACGGCAAAGCGCATACCCACCACCTGACCGCCGTCGTAGGCCAGGAGTTGTGAGACAGGGATGAGGGTGACCATCGAATAGTCGCCGGGGTATGAGGTAAGGCCCACACCACTTGCCAGATAATTGTCGGAGTTGTAGGCCCCGGCATAGTGTCTGTCTGCACACATGGCCGACAGACTGAGGAGCATAGCCCCGCAGAGGAGTAGAAGTTTGCGCATAGGAGTGTATGTATTATTTTAACTTAAAATGTATGTTAACGAATGCAAAAGTAAGACTTTCCACCCGAAATAGCAAGGCAAGAGTGTTTTTTTGACCACGGAGACGGGCAATTTGTGGCAATATGCGTATATTTGCAGTAAATAAAGCTGAACAACAACAATGAAATTCTATCTCCAAGCACTCCTTGCCGGTATGCTCATAGCGATGGGCGACACCGTATTCGTAGTGTGTGACAACAGATTGGCCGGATCGTTTCTATTCGCCCTCGGCCTTATCAGCATCCTGCTCAAGCAGTACCCTCTGTACACCGGTAGAATCGGATACGTGGAGAAGTGGAACGACCTATGGAATCTCAAGACGGGCATGCTGCCCATCATCACCATGAACTTTATCGGCATCGCCATCGTGGCAGCCCTGATGAACACCACCAAGCTCGACCTCTCGGGCGTAGACGCCATCGTGGCATCCAAGGTGAACCAGACCTGGTGGAGCGCACTGATGCTGTCGTGGGGATGCGGCGCCATGATGTATCTGGCCGTCAATGGCTGGCGCAAGACCGAGAACCCGCTGCTGGTCATCATGCCCATCATGTTCTTCATCCTCTGCGGTTTTGAGCACTGCATAGCCAACTACGGCTACTTCTGGATGTGGATGGCGCGTGATGGATTCACGCACATGGCCGAGCGCATGGCCGACCTCCCCATGGGATTCTGCACCAACCTGCTCATCATGATAGCAGGCAATGCCCTGGGCAGCCTCACATTCTCCAAGATTTAAGTCCTTAGACCTCACCTTATATTAATATACCACCATGAAATCCCTCCTCATATCCACCATGCTCGCCCTCATGGCCCTGCAGATGCGGGCACAGAGCGTGCCGTCTGCCCCACAGGGAGCCGAGGTCACCACTCAGCGCATCGACAGCGAGTGGCGATTCTCTCTGGGCCATGCCACAGACAGGGAGAAGGACTTCCACCACGGCACGGAGTACTTTACCTACTACACCAAGGCCTACTCCAACAACGACACCAAGGCGCCCGTCACCACCGCCTACGACGACACCTCGTGGCAGCAGGTCACACTGCCCCACGACTGGGTGGTCGACCTGCCATACGCCGGCGAGGCAAGCCACAGCCATGGCTACAAATGCATCGGATGGCGCTATCCAGAGAACTCAGTGGGATGGTATCGCCGCCACCTCTACGTGAGCCCTGAGGAGAGGGGCAAGCAGGTGATGGTGGAGTTTGAGGGCATATTCCGACAGTCGCAGGTGTTCTGCAACGGCGCCTACCTCGGCAGCCAGCAGAGCGGCTACGTGAGCTCTACCTACGACCTCACGCCCTACATACGCTACGGCGAGGACAATGTCATCGCCGTGCGCGTGGATGCCTCCATAGAGGAGGGATGGTACTACGAGGGGGCCGGTATCTACCGCCACGTCAACCTCTACAAGACGGGCCCCGTATGCCTCAAGCCCTACTCGCTATGCATCGACAATGGCGACGTCACCTTTGAGACCATCTGCAAGGGCGACGAGCGACTGGTGAGCAGCCGCATCACCATATTCGACCGCGAGGGCAACGTAGACACCGATCCCTCGCACCCCTGGAGCCTCGACGACCCCTATCTCTATACGGCCAGAATCGAACTCTTCTACGACGGTCGACTGAGCGCCACCTATGATCGGCGGTTCGGACTGCGCCACATCGACTACGATGCGCAGAGGGGATTCCTGCTCAACGGGCAGAAGGTGGTGATGAAGGGATGCAACCTCCATCTCGACGCTGCCGGAGTGGGTACTGCCATGCCCGACCATCTGTGGCGCTACCGCATTGCCAAACTCAAGGAATGGGGATTCAATGCCATACGATGCAGCCACAACCCCGCATCGCCTGCCATGCTCGACATCTGCGACGAGATGGGTATGCTCGTCATCGATGAGAACCGCCAGTTTGGCGTCAACGACGAACAGACGGCGCAGCTCCGCCACATGGTGATGCGCGACCGTTGCCACCCCTCCGTGGTGCTATGGAGCATCGGCAATGAGGAGTGGGCCGTGGAATGGAACGAACACGGAGAGCGCATTGCCCGCGAGATGGCACGCCAGGTGAGGCAAATCGACCCCACCCGACCCGTGACCTACGCCAGCTCTTCGGGCCCCTGGCCCAACAAGCCCATGGACGTATTTGGCTTCAACTACATCATACAGAATGACATCAAGGCGCTCCGCACCTCTGTGCCCGGCCACACCGGAGTGGGCACCGAGGAGACCAGCGGATGCGGCACACGCGGCAAATACCAGACCGTGGCCGAAAAGGGATGGATGGAGAGCTTCAACCGCCAGGGCGTGGAGGATAAACCCCTGGGCGGCGAACCACGCCCCGAGGAGGGCTATCGCATCAAGGACGGACGCGTGATGAACGTTATCGAGCGTGGCTGGCGCTACTATGCCACCCACCCCGATCTCTGCGGTCTCTACTACTGGACGGGCTTCGACTACCGCGGCGAGTCCAACCCCATGGTATGGCCTGCCACAGGCAGCCAGTTTGGCATACTCGACTACTGCGGTTTCCCCAAGGACGAGGCCTTCTACCTCAAGAGTCAATGGACCGACGAGCCCATGCTCTACCTTTCGCCCCACTGGAACGCACCCGTGGCCCCAGGCGACAGCATCGAGGTGTGGGCCTACACCAACTGCAGCGAGGTCAGCCTGAGCGTCAATGGGCGCAAGATGGGCATACAGAAGGTGCCCGCCCACGGCCATGTGGCATGGCAGACCATCTACCGCCCCGGCCGACTCGTGGCCACAGGCCTCTACAAGGGCAAGAAGATACGCACCGAGGTAGCTACCACTGGCATGCCCGCCACCGTAAGCATCCAGCGCAGCAAGCAGACACTCCTCACTGACGGTGAGGACATCATGGTGGCCGACATCGAGGTGCGCGACGCCAAGGGGCGCATAGTGCCCGATGCAGACGTGCCGCTCACCATCACCATCCGTGGCGCCTCCCTGCTGGGATGGGGCAATGGCGACCCGGGCTTCAAGCACACGGAGCGCCCAGCAGCCCTGACCTGCGAGAATGCTCACGACTTCCCCATCCACACCTTCTCAGGACGTGCACAACTCATCATCCGCAGCATCAAGGGCGGTATGAGCGAACCCCAAATAACTGTTTCCTTGGTTAAAGGGGAGAAAAGGGGAGTTAAAGGAACGAATGTTCTGTTGCAGTGCCTTCACTAACATAGACTAACGTCCCTATAACTCCACGAACGAAGTGAGTCAAAAACCCTTTTAAACCCTTCTTAGCCTAAAAGATAATCCTTAAACCACAAATTACTATGAACAGACCAGAGAATGACCCACTCATGGAGATGCTTGCCTACAACAAGCGCTTCGTGGCAGAGAAATTGTATGAGAAGTACACCACCTCTAAATACCCCGACCGACGCATTGCCATCGTGACATGCATGGACACACGCCTCGTGCAGCTCCTCCCTGCCGCCCTGGGCATCAAGAACGGCGATGTCAAGATTATCAAGAATGCCGGTGGCACCATCACCAACCCCTTCGACTCTACGGTGCGCTCACTCCTCGTGGCTATCTACGAACTGGGCGTCAACGAAGTGATGATCATCGGCCATACCAACTGCGGAGTGCAGGGCATGGACGGCAGCGAGATGCTCCACCTCATGAAGGAGCGTGGCATCGACGACGAGCACATCTCGCTCATGAAGCACTGCGGCATAGACCTCGAGTCGTGGCTCCATGGTTTTGACAACACAGACGATGCCGTACTCGAAACCGTCGACCTGGTGAAGAACCATCCCCTCGTGCCCAAGGACATCATCGTCAAGGGGTACATCATGGACTCCATCACTGGCGAACTGACCGCCATTGAGGGATAACTACGAGCACATAAACCTACAGAATATGACAATTCGGAAAGTATTGGCAACTATCCTCCTGGCCTTGACAGCGCTCCAAGTGCACGCCAGCGAGGGGGCAGCGCTTATCCCCTATCCCAACAAGGTGAGCATGGAGCAGGGAAAGGCCTACTGCATCAGCCACAAGACGCCTATCATCGCCTCTGAGTCGCTCAGGGGCGAGGCTGCCTACCTGCGCCAACGCATCAAGCAGGACCACATGATGGAACTGATGACCTCCACCACGGGCAAGGGTATCACGCTGGCCATCAACAGCGCTCTCGCAGACAACGCCGAGCACTACACCCTCAGCATCGACAAGCATGGCATACACATCGAGGGAGCCACAGAGCAGGCCGTCTTCGAGGGTATACAGACGCTCTGCCAGTGGATGCTCACCAAGGCACAACATACCGACAAGGGACTCTGCGTGGCCCCCGTCTGCATCGACGACACACCACGCTACGGCTACCGGGCCATGATGCTCGACCCTGCACGCCACTTCCTGCCACTGGCCGACGTGAAGCGCTTCGTGGATGAGATGGCGCGCTATAAGTTCAATATCCTGCAGATGCACCTGGCCGACGACCAGGGATGGCGACTCGAGATTAAGTCGCACCCCGAACTGACCGCCTCGTGCCCTCATTACACGCAGGAGGAGATGCGCGAGCTCGTGGACTATGCTGCCCGACAGCACATCCAGATAGTGCCCGAGATAGACATACCCGGGCACACCTACGGACTCCTCACCCACCACAAGGAACTCTGTTGCCGGGGTGTCAATACTGACAACTTTGGCAGCGAACTGCGTACCGATGTGATGCTCTGTGCCGCCAAGGAGGCCACATACGGCATCGTCACGGACATCCTCAGGGAGGTATGCACCCTCTTCCCCACCCCCTACATCCACCTCGGGGGCGATGAGTCGCTCATCGAGAAGAACTGGGGCAAGTGTGAGGATTGTCAGCAGCTCAAGGCACAGCTGGGCTACACCACCAACGACCAGCTCATGGGCCACTTCTTCGACCACTTCTGGCCTCTGCTGCGCAGCCAGGGCAAGCGCCCAATACTCTGGATGGAGATGGACAACCTATGGCCACCGGCCACACGCTATCTCTTCCCCTACCCCAAGGACGTCACCCTCGTGACATGGCGCAATGCACTCACCCCTACGGCCATCCAACTGTCAGCTCAAGGGGGCAACGACCTGCTGATGGCCCCCGGTGAGCATTGCTACTTCGACTACCCGCAGTGGAAGAACGACCTGCCGGAGTTCAACAACTGGGGCATGCCCATCCTGCCCCTCGAGGCGGCCTTCAGGTGGAATCCCTCATACCCCGACCTCGGCTTGCCATCCGACCACATACGCGGCGTGATGTGCACACTCTGGGCCGAGGCCATCAACGACATCCACCGTGCCTTCTACATGGCCTATCCGCGCGCCATGGCCCTGGCCGAGCGAGGATGGTGTGACGATGCCACCCCCAACTACGACAACTACGAGGACTTCCTCGGACGTCTACACCCCCTCCTGGCCGACATGATACGCAGGGGCATACCTTTTCGGGTACCCTTTGAGGCATATTCGAAGTGATTGCCTGGGCAAGAAGTAAGGATGGGAGTAAAAGGGGAGTTAAAAGGATGTTATAGGGGCGACCAATTTGATTTTTCCTGCAGGACAACAAGAAGCTAAACAAACCTCAAAACCAAAATTGATATGGAAAAGATTACAGGACTTATCGATGCACCATTCACCCCCTTTCATGCGAATGGTGATGTAAACCTTGAGCCTATTCCTGCCTACGCAGCTATGCTCCACAAGAATGGACTCAAGGGCGTGTTTATCAACGGCTCGAGCGGCGAGGGCTACATGCTCACCACCGAGGAGCGCATGGCGCTGGCCGAGGCATGGATGAAGGCAGCGCCCGAGGGCTTCAAGGTGATCGTCCACGTGGGTAGCTGCTGTGTGCGAGAGAGCAAGCGTCTGGCCGAGCATGCCCAGCAGATTGGTGCATGGGGCATCGGTGCCATGGCTCCCCCATTCCCCAAGATTGGTCGCATAGAGGAACTCGTGAAGTACTGCGAGGAGATAGCATCGGGCGCCCCCGACCTGCCCTTCTACTACTATCACATACCCGCCTTCAATGGTGCATTCCTGCCTATGGTCGAGTTGCTCAAGGCCGTGGACGGTCGCATCCCCAACTTCGCCGGCATCAAGTACACCTTCGAGAGCATCTACGAGTACAACCAGTGCCGCATGTATGCCAACGGCAAGTTTGACATGCTCCACGGACAGGACGAGACCATCCTCCCCTCCCTCGCCATGGGCGGCGCACAGGGCGGCATCGGTGGCACTACCAACTACAACGGCCGTTGTCTCGTGGGCATCATCGAGGCCTGGCAGAAGGGCGACCTCGAGGAGGCACGCCGACTGCAGAACTATGCGCAGGAGGTGATCAATGTCATCTGCCACTTCCGCGGCAACATCGTGGGCGGCAAGCGCATCATGAAGCTCATGGGCCTCGACCTCGGTCCCAACCGCACCCCCTTCCAGACCGTATCGCCCGAGGAGGAAAAGCAACTGAAGGCCGAACTCGACGCCATCGACTTCTTCAACCACTGCAACCGTATGTAATATAGCACACTCCCTGTGAGGCCCCGACGTTTTGGGGCCTTTTTTTGTGGGGTTCAAGAGGGGGAAACGGCGTTCAAATTTTGGTTTATGGGGGAGATGAAATGAAATATCAATAAATAAAAATATAGAAAGATATAACAATAGGCGTACTATAAATAAAAAGTGGATGGAAGAAAGATGGTAGGCCGCATTAGCCACTTTTGGGCTAAAATTAGGCGCCATGGTGGTATATTTTGCATTGCATATTCATGCATTTACACCAATAATGTACTTACAGCCCGAGCGTGAGGACATCGAAGACACCTTAATTAATAATTTAAGTTTCGGGAGTTAGTTGGCACTATAAATTAAGGCACAAAAAAGCATAGGATTTC
>CALZKW010000122.1 GCA_945788095.1 uncultured Prevotellaceae bacterium
GGGCGCGCTCGGGACTTTCACCCATTAGATTATGCCCATGTCGGGCAAACAAAGAAATCCCCTTGAAAATTGATATTTTCAAGGGGAATGCTATTGAAGTCAGTACCCAGAGCCGGGATCGAACCGGCACGCCTTGCGGCATTGGTGTTTGAGACCAACGCGTCTACCAATTCCGCCATCTGGGCCTCTAATCGGTTGCAAAGGTAAGGCAAAAAAGCGAACCGACCAAACATTTGGGGGATTATTTGAATGAGGAGGCAGCATTGCACCCCTAAGAGAGGGTATTTGGCAGGGCACAGTCACCCCAGGCGTCAGTAGAGTCTTGCTTTGTGGAAAGAAGAATCAAAGAATACTCATAGGAGCTTCATAGGAGGCCAGCGGGGAGGGGAAATGTCAAGATTGACTACTACGTGTCCACGGCTGGGGGACTAAAAAGGTGTTAATTATTTGGAGATTCAGAAAGTATGGGTTACCTTTGCACATATTCAATAATTAACCATATTAAATACGAAAAATACTATGAGTATTCGCGAACTTAATCCCAAGGCTATTTGGGAAAACTTCTATCTTCTGACACAAGTACCCCGTCCAAGCGGCCACCTCGAGAAGGTGCAACAGTTCCTGCTCACATGGGCAGAGGAGCGCGGCATCGAGGCATGGAAGGACGGTGCAGAGAATATCGTGATGCGTAAGCCTGCCACTCCCGGCTACGAGAACCGCCAGACTGCCGTGCTACAGGCCCACATGGACATGGTGCCCCAGAAGCTCGACGAGGTGGCTCACGACTGGGAGAACGACCCCATCGAGACCTACATCGATGGCGAGTGGGTAAAGGCCAAGGGCACCACCCTGGGCTCTGACGACGGTATGGGCGTGGCTGCCATCATGGCTGTGATGGAGGCCAAGGACCTGGAGCACGGTCCCCTCGAGGCACTCATCACCGCCGACGAGGAGAGCACCATGTATGGTGTGAACCACCTGGCTGCCGACACCCTCAACGGCGACATCCTGCTCAACATCGACAATGAGACCATCGGCGAGTTTGTCATCGGTTCGGCCGGTGGCGTCAACATCACCGCCACCCTGGGCTACAAGGAAGTGGCTCCCGAGGAGGGCGATGTGGCTATGAAGATCAGCATGAAGGGACTCCGTGGCGGTCACTCGGGCCTGGAAATCTGCGAGGGCCGCGCCAATGCCAACAAACTGATGGCTCGCGTAGTGCGTCAGGCCATCCAGGACGATGATGCACGCCTCTCATACTGGAAGGGCGGAAACATGCGCAATGCCATTCCCCGCACCGCTGAGGTCATCGTGACCATCCCCAAGGAGAATGCCGACGACCTGAAGGAGCTCGTGGCCTACTGCCAGGGCGTATTCGAGGCTGAGTTCCGCGGCATCGAGAGCGCCATCGAACTCACCGTGGAGCCCTGCGAGATGCCCAGCGGCGAGATGCCCGAGGAGATACAGGACAATATCGTCAATGCCCTCACCGCCTGCCACGACGGCGTACTGCGCTACATCCCCAGCATCCCCAGCGTGGTGGAGACCAGTTCTAACCTCGGCATCGTGGAGATTTGTGCCGGCGAGGCCAAGGTGCTCATTCTGGCCCGTTCGAGCAACGACACCATGATGGAGTACATCCAGGAGAAGCAGGAGGCTTGCTTCTCGATGGCCGGCATGAAGGTGGAGTACGGAGGTCAGTATGGTGCATGGCAGCCCAACTTCGACAGCCCCATCACCGCACAGATGGTCAAGGTCTACAAGGACCTCTTCGACGAGGAGGCCAAGGTGCAGGTATGCCACGCCGGCCTCGAGTGCAGCATCATCGGCGGCGTATATCCCAAGATGGACCTCGTGAGCTTCGGCCCCACCCTGCGCTCTCCCCACACCCCCGACGAGCGTTGCAACATCCCCTCTGTAGAGAAGTTCTGGGTATTCCTCAAGCAGTTGCTCAAGGAGGTGCCAACAAGTCAGCGCTAACGTACTGAAGTGAAAAACGAAAAGCAAAAAGTACAAGACGCCCCGTGCAGTAGTACGCTCGGCGAGTTTGCAAGATGCCTCGCAGCTTGCCTGCAGAAGGACTTTTAGCTTTTCACTAAATAATCATTTATGCAGACGAACTATCATGGTGGGCACCTCGCCTGCTATGGGTTCGTCTGTTTGTTTATCACCCCATAATCACCGTAGGCATGAATATCAAGCACATATTGGGCAGAGCGCTCTGCCTGCTGCTCTGCCTCACCACACACCACGCAGCAGCACAGACAGCCAAGGAGATGGCCCGGATGCTCGAGGACTTCGTCAAGCAGGAGGAGGTGCACCCCGACAGCATAGAGCCCAACATCAAGCGAATGGAGCAGCGCCTGGCCTCCACCACCGACCCCACAGAGAGGGCCGTGACCGAGGCCGTGGTGGGCTATCTCTACCACAGCAAGAAGAGCGGCACAGGATACACCGGACAGAGCGCACTCGACTATGCCAAGGAGGGCAATGAGCACTTCCAGCGTGCCTTCAGCAACCTCGACGCACTGGGCAATGCACGACTCAAGGACTGGCTCCCCCTCCTCGAAGAAGGGCGCGATGACCGCCTCTATGGCAGCGATATGCTCATGCCACTGTGGCGCTCGGCCAAGGAGATGAGTGACTGGCGATACCTGCCCAGCCACAGCAGCCTCTTTGCCCACTACGGAGCACGCCACAACCGCGAGGCACAACTGCTCGTGATGCTCGACTCCATCACCAATGCCTACTATATCAAGAAGGAGGAAGCCCTCGTCCACCTGAAGGACACATACAGCGACCTGCCCCTCTGCGCAGAGGTCTATCTGGCCCTCTCGGACAATGCACGCAGCGACACAGCACGCGCACGATGGCTCCGCGAGGGACTGGCAGCCTATCCACGCTACACACGCAAGCGCGCCCTCGACAACCGACTCAAGCAGCTCTGCACCCCACAGCTGAGCGTCAGGATGGATGCCCTCAAGATATTCTATCCCGGCCAGGACTACAAGTGGGTGTTTACGGGCCGCAACGTGGAGCGTGCCGACATCTGCATCTACAAGGCCAAGGGGACTATTGACCGCAAACTGTTCGGCAGCGAGAAGAATACCTACGAAAAATACGCCCGCGAGCACGGCACTCTGGTAAAGCAATTCACTCACACCTTCCCCACCCTACAGCCCGAGCAGACTTTCCGCGACACCATCACCTACACCGCTCCCGACCTCGGTCTCTACATCGTGGTGGTCAAACCCGTGAGCAAGGCTAACTTTGCCCGCAAGAGCCACGACTGCGGCATGGTATTCGCCGTGTCGCGCATCGGGGTGGAGCAACTCCCCCTGAGCAACTCGCAGCAGCGCATCATGGTGGTAGACCGCCACACGGGAGCCCCCATCCCCGGAGCCACGGTGACCATTGCCGGCAAGCAAAGCACCACCGACAAGCGCGGCATGGTGACCACCAAGGACAAGAAAAACCGCACCACGATACGCGTGGAGAAGGGCAACGACCGCTGGTGGCCTGAGTCCAACCTGCCCTGGAGCCTCACCTACTCGCCCCGCGACACAATGATCGACATACAACTTTATGCCGACCGTGCCATCTACCGCCCGGGACAGACCGTCCACGTGGGGGGCGTCATGCGACGCCGCAACCACTGGCAGGAGACGGCCCTCAAGGGACGACAGGTGCGACTCGTGCTCTATGGCACCAAGGAGATAGCCTCCAAGGTGGCCGTGACCGACGAGATGGGCACCATGACAGCCGACTTCGCCCTGCCCCAGGACCTCCTGCCTGGCAACTATACCATATCCACCGACTACAGCAGTCTGCGCATCCGTGTGGAGGAATACAAGCGCCCCACCTTCGAGGTGAAGATGGACGATGCTCCTGCCATGCAATGGCCTGCTGACAGCATCACCCTCACAGGCGTGGCCACGACCTATGCCGGAGTGCCCGTACACGGGGCACGTGTCACGGGTTCCTACCAGTGGACACGCCCCTGGTGGCGATGGTGGTATTCACCCTATTCTGACAATCTGCCACCAAGCAAGGATATTGACACCCTGACAACTGATGAGCTGGGACGATTCGCGGTGCGCATCCCCCTCAAGGATATGCACGAGCGCCTCACCTACGGCATGAACATCAGCCTCAACGTCGATGTGCTCTCACCCACCGGCGAGACTCAGGCGGGCCACATCACCACCCACATCTGTTCGTCGCCCCTGCGCCTCTCTGCCAACGTGCCCACACTGCTCGAGAAGGGTAGCATGAAACCCTGGGAGATGGAACTCATATCCTCCACGGGCAAGACCGTAGAGGGACAGCTCCGCATCACCCTGACACAAAACAAGAAGAAGATACTGGAGGTACTGGAGAAGTCAGGCACCGCCGTGCTTCCTGAAGGTATAACCCAGTTGCCCTCTGGCCGCTACAACCTCAAGGTGGTGGGCACCTGCGGAGGCGACTCAGCCGTCTACCATCGCAGCGTCACACTCTTCTCTATGGCAGACCCCACCATACCCGCCGACACCCTGCTGTGGTGGTACACACCATCAGCCACCTTCTCGGCCTCCAAGCCCGCCCAACTGCAGGTGGGCAGCAGTCGAGAGGGAGCATACATCTACTGCGTGGTGGCCAGCAATGACGGACTTGTGGTAGACACCATCTACCAGAGCGCAACTGCACAGGCACACACCTCCAACCTCATCACCATTCCGTACAAACCCGAATACAAGGACGGCATCACCGCCACAGCCTTCACCTACTGGAGGGGCAAGAGCCACAGCGAGTCGTGCCAGTTCCTGCTCCAGACACCCGACAAGGAGTTGAAGCACCGCTGGGTGACCTTCCGCAACCGTCTGCAGCCCGGACAGCAGGAGACGTGGAAGCTCCAGCTCACCCGCCCCGACGGCACATCCGCTGATGCCCAGCTCATGGCCACCATCTACGACGCATCGCTCGAACAGTTGGCCCGCAACACATGGACCATCTCGCACACCTTCAACCATTATCTCAACAACTTCCGTCACTCTGAAGTATCGGCCAATCACTTTGCCAACCTCTACGGCAGCAACTATGCCGGCTATGACGTATCGCTCAAGGAGGCACCCGAGTACAGATTCTCCACCCTCAACCGCCAACTCTTCGAGGGCGCACCAATGGTGATGTACGCCCCAGGCATCAAGTACCGCACCAACATGCACTTCAAAGAGATGGCTGTGCATGAGGCTGTACCCATGGCCATGGCAGCACCCAAAGCGCTCAGGGAGGTGAACACGCCCCTCATGAGCAAGGCTACAGGAGCCATGAAGGACAGCGACGGCGCGGCCACTGCCGAAACCGAAAGCACTGAGGCGGAAGAGCAGGAGACTGCCCCCGCCATACCTCTGCGCAGCAACTTCGAGGAGACGGCAGCCTTCCTGCCCCAGCTCCGCGCCGACAGCGAGGGCATCGTCAGCCTCCAGTTTACCCTGCCCGAGAGCATGACCACATGGCGCCTCAATGCCCTGGCCCACACCAAGGACATGATGACCGCCATCATCACCGAGGACATCATAGCTCAGAAGGACCTCATGGCACAGCTCTCGCTGCCTCGCTTCCTGCGACAGGGCGACGAGTCCACCATCGTGGCCACACTCCACAACGTATCCACCCAGCCCCAGCAGGGCAAGGGCTACCTCACCATCCTCGACGCCAAGACCGAGAAGCAGCTGGCCATCCACAAGGTGGACTTCCGCCTCAGGGCCGAGAGCGACACCGTGGTGCGCTTCCCCATACAAACCCGCGAGGGCGTGGACACCTATATCATACGCTGGGTGGCCGAGGGCACCACATGCAGCGATGGCGAGCAGCGCTACCTGCCCATACTATCCAGCCAGCAGTATGTCACCGCCTCGCGTGCCCTCACCTACCACACCCCGGGCACCTATACGGAGTGCATCAATGACCTCTTCCCCAAGCGTGGAGCCACCCACAAGCGCCTCACCGTGGAGTATACGACCAACCCCATCTGGCTCGCCGTCCAGACCATGCCATCACTCGTATGGCCCGACTACGACGACGTGCTCTCGCTCGCCACAGCCTATTATGCCGACGGCATCAGCCGCCACCTCAGCCAAATTTATCCCGCCATCAAGCAGGGCATTGAGGCCATGAGTGAGGTGGCCACGGGGCTCAATGCCAGCGACGAGGTGCGGAGCCTGCAGATGCGCGAAACGCCCTGGGTGGCTGAGGCAGAGCGCGAGGCCAAGCGCAAGGAGAGACTGAGCTGCCTCTTCGACGATGCCACTCAGGAGAGTCTCCTCAAGCAGCATCTCGACAAACTGCGTGGACGCCAACTCTCCGACGGCAGTTTCACATGGTATCCCGGCATGAAGGGTAGCCACTACCTCACACTCGAGACGGCCTACCTGCTCACACGCCTCAAGGTGCTCACCGGATCGGCACCACACGACATGCTCAGCCGCGCCACGGCCTATCTGCGCACCAAGCACCCCACTCAGCTGTGCCACACATCGCTGCGCTACCTATATATAATAGGTCACAACCGCAATGGCATGACCAAGGACGACCGCCACAACGCCGACTCGCTCATCAAGGCCCTGACCAAGGTGGACCTCGACAAGAAGGACTGGCGCAAGCACCTGCCATGGTTCAGTCACGAGGAATGTGCCCTGGCAGCCATCGTGCTGCAGCAGTGGGGCAAGGACAAGGCAGCACGCCGCTACCTCGACGAGGTGAAGCGACTGCTGGTCAGCACCCCCAATAAGGGCACCTACATCGAGCACCCACGCGGTGCCTTCACCTCCATCAACCGCCGCATGCACATCCACGTGCAGATTATGGAGGCCTTGCAGAGTGTCACCCCCACCGACACAGCCCTCATCCGCGGCATGCAGCAGTATCTGCTGACACAGAAGCGCACACAGGACTGGGAGACACCCGTCACCACAGCCAACGCCATCTATGCCCTGCTCCAGGGTCAGAGCGCTCTGCTCAACGAGGGCGCCAACGATGTGGTGCGCCTCCAGATGGCCGGGGGCAAGACCCAGGCCTATGCTGCCGACGACACCTCGCTGGGCTACATCCATCAGGTGGTGGAGGCTGAGAAGACTCCCCAGTCCCTCACCATCACCAAGCAGGGCAAGGGCGAGAGCTGGGGCGCCATCTATGCCCAGTATCAGCAGCCCATCCACGAGGTGGAAGCCCGTAGCGAGGGGCTCCAGGTGAGCCGCGAGTATAGCACCCTCACGCCCCGTGTAGGCGACCGCATCCATGTGCGCTACATCGTCACCGCCGACCGCGACTACGAGTACGTCATGCTGCGCGCACCCCACCCCGCCACCTGCGAACCCGCCCGCAAGCTCTCCACCTACATGTGGCAGAATGGCGTAGGTTACTACCGCGCCCTCCACGACGCCTCCACCGACTACTTCTTCGACACCCTCCCCCGCGGCACCTACGTCATCGAGGAGGACTACTACGTGGAGCGCGAGGGCACCTACCACACAGCCCCCACCACCGTGGAGTGTATGTACGCCCCCGAATACAGGGCCAACACGGGCAATGAACAATTAACAGTGAACAATTGACAATGACAAGACGATATGCCACCCTCTGCCGAGCCCTGCTCCTCTCCCTTGTGGGAGGGGTGGGCCTGGCCTTGGCATCCTGCCAGTCCGGCAAGAAGCAGCGCACACTGGTGGAGAGCATCGGTGCACAGAGCGAGGTGCTGCTCGTGGCCCCGCGCCAGGTGATGCAGAGCGACGTGATGGACACCCTCCAGCAGATGCTTGCCGGAGCCGCACCGGGACTCAACCAGGTGGAACCCTTCTTCCGCGTGGCGCGCCTCAATGCCGAGGCCTACACACGCCAGTACACCATCATGCACTCCATCCTCATGGTGCGCCTCGACCCCAAGGCCAAGGAGCCCACCATCGGAGTGACCCACGACGACAGAGCACGCCCGCAGACCATCCTGCAGATCACGGCCCCCACCCTCGATGCGCTGCGCCACTTCCTGCCCCTCCACACACAACTCATACGCGACCAGCTCCTCGACGGCCAACTCTTGGCCCGACAGCAGCAACTGCGCCGCAAACACAGCAAGAAGGTGAACGACGAGATGCGACGCCAGTTCGGTCACACCATCTGTGTGCCCGAGGAGTTGCAGTTCACCAAAACGGGCCACGACTTCCTCTGGGCCAGCGACAAGCAGCAGGAGCGTAGCCACAACTTCGTGTGCTACACCCTCCCCTACACGGGCCAGCCCATCCACGAGGACACCTGCTTTGCCCACCTGCGCGACTCGGTGATGGAGCGCAACATCCCTGGATCCACGCCCCGGCAGTGGATGCAGACCGTGTGGGAGGGCCACGAGCCCCTCATCACCACCCGTCTGCGCCGCCTTGAGGGCAGAGTCGCGGTCGAGGTCCGCGGTCTGTGGGAGATGCGCGAGGGCGCCATGGGTGGCCCCTTCGTGTCGTTGGCCCGCATCGACACCGCCTCGCGCCTCATCACCATCTGCGAGGGCTTTGTCTTCTCCCCCTCCACCACCAAGCGCGACCTGGTGCGCACCATGGAAGCCGCACTCCGCACATGGCGATGACGGGCACTTTGCCCCGCCCCGCTAAAGGGCCAAAGGGTTAACGCTGGATATGGAGTATTCTTCTTTATTATTTAAGTTTCGGGAGTGCCTAACTCCCGAAACTTAAATAACTAAAAAATATGGATTTTCAACGGTTTATGGGCTTCATGAAGTGAAAAACCAAGAAATTTAACGCTATATTGCCATTAAAATGGCAGAATACGGCTAACATTGTGGCCATTCTTGTCGGTTTGAAGCAAGAAACAGTGTCATTAATGCCTCGGAAAAGTGCGCGAAGGAATTGTAGCACGATGATTGCATCTTTCCGAAAAGGAAGATGGCAGAAACAGCGTTTCTTGCATTACTCCATACGGAATGGTGCTAGAAACAGTGTTTCTTGCATTACTCCATACGGAATGGTGCTAGAAACAGTGTTTCTTGCATTAC
>CALZKW010000123.1 GCA_945788095.1 uncultured Prevotellaceae bacterium
GGACACCCTTGCCCTTGGCTATGTGATTCCCGCTATTAGGGCTCACTCGGGACTTTCACCCGTTAGACAATGCTCATGCCGAGCGTACGAAAAAAAGGCGGACATGATGTTGGAGTCATGTCCGTCTTTGTTAATGTGTTGTACACATGTCCTATAAGGTGAATTTACATGCTTGATGAGGTGCCGATGCTCTGGGAGCTGTTCTGGTGCTCGATGTAGTCGCTGGTTACCTTCGAGGCACGCTTCTGGAACTGCTTGGCGGTGTTGCCAAACGAATATCGGATGGTGAGGGCACCGCGGTAGAGAGGTACGCGCACCTTGAGGTTGCTCTCGAAGTTAGGACCCTTGGAGTACTGGTCGATGTTGAGGTTGCCACCCTTGGAGAGACCTGTCAGGCCCATTACGCTGATGTTAAGGCGGTCCTTGAGCAGAGACTTCGAGATGGTCAGCACGGCCAGGTTGGCACCCGTGTTCCACCCCTGCAGGGTGTAGGTCTTCGAACTGCCCACTACTGTCAGTCCAGCATTCCACTGCTTGGGCAACTGCTGCTGCACAGAGAGCGTACCATTGCCTGCCCATCCACTGTTGCTCTGGTTGAGCTGCGAGGACTCGAGGTGAGTGTACGAACCGCCACCATTGAGGATGACGCGTGTGGTCTTGGAGGCCGACCACGAGAGGAAGATGTTGAGGGCTGTCTGACTGCGGTCCACGATGTTGCCGTATGTGACGTTCATCAGGCTGGTGGAGGGATCGTAGAAGCGATACTCCTCGATGCCACCCTTGGCAAAGGTCTGGCGCAGCGTGGCATTGAAGACCACCTTCTGGCGATACAGATTATACACGGCGCTCACGTTGTGGGTCTTCTCCACCTCGAGGTCAGGGTTACCGTATGTCAGCTGCGTGGCATCAGAGCGCTCACGATAGGGGTTGAGGTAGGTGATGCCTGGGCGCGAGATGCGCATATTGTAGGTCAGGCCCACATTCTGGCCATTGTTGGTGGAATAAGATGCCGTAACCGAGGGCACGAGGTTGCCATAATTGTTGCGGAAGGCGGGCTGCAGAGGTTCGTGCTGCTTCATCATCTGCCAAGTGTGCTCATAGCGCAGGCCAGCCTTGGCCGACCACTGTCCCCACTGGTTCTCGCTCTCAGCATAGATGGCACCGATGTGGTTGTGGTGGGCATAGTCGCTGCAGAGCGAGTCTACACGGAGGTCGAGGTGGTTGTAGTAGTCCATGGCCGAACCCACACGACGGTTGGCATACTTCAGTCCGCTGTTGAGCTTGCTATGGTCTGTCAGACGGGTCACGAGGTCGGCCTGCAGGGTATGCTCGAGGGTCTTCTCATCACCCACATTGCGACGGTTTGCAAAGTTGTAGGGCGTGGTGCTGAAGGCAGGATTATTGCCGTAGACGGCACGTGTGTCCTTGTCCGTAGGTGTGGCATTGATCTGGTAGGTGATGGTGAGCGAGCTCTGCTTGTCCTCGCGCAGGAAGCGTTGGTAGTCCAGACTACCGTTGTACTGCATGCTGTTCATCTTGAAGAGCATATCGCTGGCAAAGCTTACCTTGGATGGGATACTGCCACCCCACACCGAACTGTAGGGATCGCTCTTCTGGCGCAGGTGGAAGTTGGTGATACCCAGCGAGGCGTTGATGGACGACATCTTGTCTATCTCGTAGCCCACGGCGATGTTGCCCATCGTGACGGGCACGGTGTTGGTGGCGTGCATCTTGGTGGCATTCTGTGTGCCGTCAGACTGTGCGCGGTCCAGACTGATCTTCACTGTGCCATTGTCCACATAGTTGAAGTGGAGGTCGGTGTGGTAGTTGAAGCGCTTCTTCTGCCCACCCAGGGTGAGGCCTCCACCGCCACCACGGTTGCCGCCATTGACATAGGCCGAACCGTTGTACATGTGCTCGTCGGTCACCTGCCCCTGGGCGCCAGACACGTTGGCCATGCGGAGGATAAGGATACCGCCAGCACCCTCGGCATCATACTTCGCTCCGGGACTGGTCACCACCTCGATGCTGCTCACCATGTTGGCGGGCATGGCCTTGAAGATCTGGCTGGGATTCTGCGAGAGCATGGCATTGGGTTTGTCGTCCACATAGACCTTAAACGAACTGCTGCCGTTGACCTGTATGTTGTCCTGTCCGTCCACAGTCACCATAGGCACCTTGCGCAGCATATCGAGCACGGTGCTGGCACGGCTGTCCACATCGTCCTCCACGCTGTAGGTCATACGGTCGGCCTCCATACGCACGATGGGCTTCTGGGCCACCACCTCCACGCCCGAGAGCATGGTGGAATTGTCGCTCATAAGGATGGTGCCGAGGTCAATCTCCCGCTCGTCCTTGATGGTCAGGGTGCGCGATGCATCGCTGAGTCCGGCCATGGAGCACACCAGGGTGTACTGCCCCTGGGCGGGTATGGTGGTGGTGAAGGCGCCCTCGTCGGTAGAGAGCACGGTGGCGAGCGCCGTCTGAGGTTTGTCGGCGACAAAGACACGCACGGTGACATAGGGGATGGGCTCCTGTGAGAGAGAATCGCGCAGTAGACCCTTAACGTTGGTCTGGGCATGGGCAGCTGTGAGTCCGCCCAGCATGCTGATGGCAAGAAATAGCTTCTTCATATCCTATTGATGTTTTGTTTTCTGCTGATATTTGCCTATATGACCCCCACCCTCCGATGTTTATTACGGCATTTCTCCGTATCTTTGCAAAAATTTTCTGGGTGGTATGCTTCCACCTGTCCATTACACATCATATAATATGCAAAAGACAAGTATCTTCCAGCGCCCCCTGTGGGTGTCGCTCTTTGCCCTCACGGCCGCTGTCGTGTGGGGATGGGCCTATCCGCTCATCAAACTCGGTTTTGCCGAATACCACATCCTGCCCCACATGACCGGCAGCAAGATGCTCTTCGCGGGCATACGCTTCTTTATCTCCGGTCTTATCATCCTCACCATGGCCCGTCTCACAGGCCGCCAGTTTGCGCTCCGCAGCGATGCCCCAGGCAGCAAGGTGGGGGCGCACCTCTATCTGCTGCTTTTCGCCCTGCTCAACACCACGCTCCACTACATCTGCTTCTATGTGGGCCTCTCGTACAGCCAGGGCTCGCGCGCTGCCATCCTCAATTCGATGAGTGTCTTCACCGTCGTCATCCTCTCGTGCGTATTCTTCCGTTCCGACCGTTTCACGCTGCGCAAGGTGGCGGGATGTGCTGTAGGTATAGCCGGCGTACTGGCCCTCAACCTGGGTGGGGACGAGAGCGGCTCGTTCACCCTGCTGGGCGACGGCATGATACTCCTCAATGCTCTCTGTGGCGCCTTTGCCTCGCTCATGACGCGTGGTGTGGCCTCGCGCGTGGATGTCTTCGTGGGCACGGGCTATAGCCTCGCCCTTGGCGGCGCCCTGCTCGTCATCCCCGCCCTCCTGTTGGGTGGCACCCTCCCCAATATCACGCCCTGGGGCCTGGTCATCATGCTACTCCTCATCGGTATCTCCACCACAGGATTTGCGCTCTACAACAAACTTCTCTCCTGCAACCCCATGGGCCGTGTGGCTATCTACAACTCCCTCATCCCCGTAGTCGGTGCCCTCACCTCCTGCCTCTGTCTGGGTGAGACCTTCCACCTGAAGTACCTCATAGCCGGCACCCTCGCCGCTGGGGGTATTTATATCATAAATAAAGGCAAGTAGAAAGCGCTTTTGGGGAGGAAACAGTTGTGTATATAAATTGGTGTTTATGGGGGAGATGCGGGGGGATAAAAATATCAATAAATAAAAATAAATAAGAGACGATAAAAATAGAAGCTAATAAATAAAAAGAGGGTAAGTATGAAAGGATGAATGCCGCAACAAGACTATCGTCCCTATAACTTCCTTTTAACTTCCCTTTTACTCCCTTTTTTACTTCAAGCCTCGGAGGGGCGTTCTCCCCCATAAACTCCAATTTCCCCCAGCCTTGTCAAGTATTAGTACTTCTCTCTTCCTACGGAGATACTTCGGATTGACTTCGGTTTACCTTCGGATTGCTAAAGCCTTGATTTAGGGGATTAATGTAAAGAATTATGTGAAGAAAAGTATCTCCTTCCCTATTTACAACAAGACCCAGGTCCTCTAACGAAACCTGGGTCTATACCATAATTATGGAGCTATCGTCCCTTTTTTACCCCTTTATCTCCCCTTTTATCCCCTTTTAAGCCCATAATGTTAAGATAAATACGTCCTGAGCGTCTGTTTTTTGTCGGTGGTGCGTAGTTTGTGGATGGCCTTCTCGCGTATCTGGCGTACACGTTCGCGGGTCAGCGATAGCTGGTAACCGATTTCCTCGAGCGACATCTCGCGTATGCCAATGCCGAAACTGGCGCGGAGCACCTGCTCCTCGCGGTGGTCCAGGGTGGAGAGCACACGGTCTATCTCCGTGCGTAGGGACTCGTTCATCATCGAGGAGTCCGAACCGGGGTCCTCGGCATTGGTCAGCGTCTCTGCCATACCGCCGTCGCCCTCCTCCTGAAGGGGGGCATCCACGCTGATGTGGCGCGGACTGTTACGCAACGACTCGCCTATCTTGGCCGCCTCGAGGTTGGTGATCATCGAGAGTTCCTCGTCGCTGGGCATGCGCTCGTATTCCTGCTCAAATTCAGCTATGACACGCTTGATGAGGTTGAGCACACCCACCTGGTTGGAAGGCAGACGCACCATACGCCCCTTCTCGGTGATGGCCTGGAGAATGCTCTGGCGTATCCACCACACCGCATAAGATATGAACTTGAATCCACGCGTCTCATCAAATTTATACGCAGCCTTGATCAGTCCGATGTTGCCCTCCTCGATGATGTCGATGAGCTGCAGGCCCTGGTTCTGGTATTGCTTGGCCACAGAGACCACAAAGCGGAGATTGCCCTCCACAAGGCGGTTGAGCGCCGCCTCGTCGCCCTCACGGATGCGGCTGATGAGCTCTATCTCCTCGTCGGGGGTAAGGCGGGGATAGTGCGCAATGTCCCTGATATAATTGTCGAGAGCCTTAGTGTCGCGCTTCGTATAACTGACGGTGGGTTTAAATTGTCTCATTTATGTTTTTTATGGTAAGAAATTCGAGGGACAAAAGTAGGTATTTAATTTGGATTGAGCATAATATGGGTTGCAATATTTTGCATTTATTAAGTATTTACGTATCTTTGTGGATACATAATATATTATAAACAAGGTATCAGATGAATAGAAAAGACATATTTCGCTTCAAACAGTTTGAGATACGCCAGGCCAATGCCGCCATGAAGGTGGGCACGGACAGCGATCTGCTCGGCGCACTGGCCGAGGGGGGGCACCGCATACTCGACATCGGCACCGGCACCGGTGTGCTCACCCTCATCATGGCGCAGCGATTCCCCCAGGCTGAGCTCACAGCCGTGGAGATAGACGACATGGCCGTGATGGACGCGTCATACAACTTTGAGCAGTCGAAGTTTGCATCGCGCATCACCCTTTACCACCAGTCCTTCCAGGACTTCGTGCAGGCACACCTGCCCAGCGAGGAGGCGCAGCGCTACGACTGCATCATCTGCAACCCTCCCTACTTCGACAAGAGCCTTGAGGCTCCCACTCTGGGCCGCACACGTGCACGCCACACCTCGAGCCTGCCCTTCAGCATGCTCATCGGTGGCGCCTACGACCTGCTGGCACCCAGTGGCGTCTTCTCGGTCTGTCTGCCCCCCGAGGTGCTCTCCACCTTCATGGCCGAGGCCACCATCAAGGGCTTCCGCCTCAAGCACGACTACCGCATATCGAGCGTGGATGGCAAACCCACCAAGCGCCACATCCTCGTCTTCACCAACGATCTCAATGCCACCCTCGAGGTGTCGCATGCCTTCCTGCGCAATGCTGACGGCACACGCTCGCAGTGGTATGTCTCCACCCTCCAAGACTTCCTGCTATGACCATAACACTCATACAGATGGACATCGTATGGGGCGACATTGCCACCAACTGCCAGGAGGCCTCCCACCTCATTGACCAGGCCCCAGGCAGCATGCTTTATGTCCTGCCAGAGATGTTCTCCACAGGCTTTGCCACCGAGCCCGAGGGTCTGGCCGACATCGACGGCACCACCCTGGCCTGGATGATGAGCAAGAGCCAATCCACTGGGGCTGCCATCTGCGGCAGCGTGGCCATACGCACCTCAGAGGGCCACTACCGCAACCGTTTCTACTTTGTCCGCCCCACGGACAGGTCGCCCCACAAGGTGGCCTGCTACGACAAGCACCATCTCTTCACCTACGGCGGCGAGCACCACCACTACACGGCGGGCCAGGAGCGCGTGGAGGTGGAGTGGCAGGGGCGTCGCTTCCTGCTCCAGGTGTGCTACGACCTGCGCTTCCCCACCTTTGCCCGCAACAGCGCTGCGCAGCCCTACGATGCCATCATCTACGTAGCCTCGTGGCCCCAGACACGCCAGCGCGTGTGGGAAGCCCTACTCACGGCACGCGCCATCGAAAACCAGAGTTATGTCCTTGGCGTCAACCGTGTGGGGCAAGATTTTCTTTGTCAATATTCCGGAGGAACCAGATTGATAGATTCATACGGAGAAATAGTCTGTCGAGCCCCTCTTGGCGAGGTCGCAGCAGTATCGTATGTACTTGATTTTGAGAAGCAAGATAAGTTCCGTCAGAAATTTCCCGTACTTTATGATGCTGATTAAGAGATTTTCCGTACCTTTACCCCAATTTTCATGGTAGGTTCTATGTAAGAGTGGATACTATCAAGGGAAATACCATACAACCACAATAGTAGAACCAACCCGAATATTTCATCTAAATGAACGAATCCTTAACAGACCTCTTTATCATGGGGCTTAGTTCCGGCATTTATATATCCATATCCTTCTTCGTGGGTATTTATTTCCTGCTATCAGCCCTGCGAAGACGTCACACTGAGCTTGATCCCTTCCGCTTCATGGTGGGTGTGGGCTTGCTCGTCGACTGCCTCTCGGCCACTATCTTTGCGGTGCCCTATGTCACACGCGACCACGAGATACTCATCAGCATCTCGCGTATGCTCGATGGACTCGTGTCATGCATCTTCCTCCTGGCCGGCTATCCGCTCGCCACGGGGCGCTTCCCCAGTTTGGTCCAGTCTGGCATGCTCCTGCTGCCCCTCTCGCCCATCATCTTCTTCTATGCCTACTTTGATGATGCGCTCGAGGTATGCACCATGGTGCTGAGCGGCATGATGCTGGTCTACTTCATCTCCTTTTATATACGTGCCGTCAGGCATGACGAGAGCCTCAAGGACATGTACTCCAATCTGGGCTACCGCACCACTTTCTGGTACGTCTACTTCTGCATCTGGCTCATCTTCATCCCCCTTATCTACTATTTCCTCTACGAGGAGATGTACCTGGGCTCATGGGGCGTATTGCTTTACAGTGTGCTTATGTGCTCTCTCTATTTCTACCTCCACTACCACATCTTCACCCGCGACCGTCATCACTTTGGCCGTCTCGAAGAGGAGGAAAAGCTCGAGGAGGATACCAAGCGTGAGGCTGCACCCATGCTGCGCAAGGAACTCAGCGAACGACTTCTGCGCGACATCACGCGCCTGATGGAACAGGAGGAGGTGTATCGCAATCCCGACCTGCGTGCCGATGCCCTGGTACGCATGCTCGGCACCAATACCACCTCTCTCTACTACTTCATGCGCGACGTCATCAAGATGCGCTTCTATGACTATGTCAACAGCTTCCGCATCAGGGCGGCCAAGGATCGCCTGGCCAATACCGACGACACCATAGAGTCCATATCGCTCTCCTGCGGATTTAATTCCTACAACACTTTTGTGGCTGCCTTTAAGCGTCACAACGAGGTATCGCCCACAGAGTGGAGAGCGCAGAATGCCACGAAATAAACCATAAACGGGAGTAGAGAGGACGTGTCCTCTTTACTCCCATATTATCAAAATACTAAACGACGATGATGAATTACCTGAGACGCAATGCGCTCTTTGTATCGATGATTGTAGGCATGGTGGTCTACGAAGTATTTGCCCACGTAGACTGCCTCGACGCCTTTGGCACAATGGCCGAACCCTGGCTCAACGACTGGTTGCCCGTGGGGCTATTCGGGCTGCTCTATGTCACCTTTTGCAAGATTAAAATATCTGAGATGAAACCCCGCAAGTGGCATTTCGCCATTCAGGCGGTGCGCACCCTGCTGGCACTCTCCATGGTGGGGCTCATCCTCCTCTTCGAGGATAATCCCAGCGCCAAACTCGTGCTCGAGGGGATGTTCATCTGCTTCATCTGTCCCACAGCTTCTGCCGTGGTGGTAGTGGCCGAGAAACTCGGTGGCAGCATCGGATCGCTCACCATCTTTACGATGATAGCCAACGTGGTGACGATGATCATCATCCCGCTGCTCTTCCCCGTGGTGGAGAGGGGGGCTGATATCACCTTCCTCTCAGCCATGCTCATGCTGTTGCGCAATGTGGCCACGGTGCTCGTGGTGCCCCTCGTACTCGCTCTGCTCTCGCGTCGCTACATGCCCCGCGTGGTGGAGCGACTCAACACCTACCGCGACCTGGGTTTCTACATCTGGTGCGTCAACCTGGCCATCGTGACGGGCATCACGATGAAGAACATCGCCCACAGCACCGTTTCGGGATGGGTGCTCTGGCTCCTGCTCATCACCCCCCTGACTGTCTGTTTCATCCAGTTTGCCCTCGGCAAGGCCATAGGCCACCACTGGGGCGACAGCATCTCAGCCGGTCAGGCTCTGGGTCAAAAGAACACGGTGGTGGGCATCTGGCTCACGCTGACATTCCTCAACCCCCTGGCCGCCGTAGCCCCCGGTGCCTACGTACTGTGGCAAAACCTCGTCAACGGCTGGCAACTGTGGTACAAAGACAAATATGGCCATGTGAAGTGGTAGGGCATTGCTAAATTATGGTTTATGGGGGAGATTGGGTAACAATGGAAAGAACGGAAAGCCCCCTCTAACTCCCCCAAGGGGGAGAATATCTGATGCGCGGCTA
>CALZKW010000124.1 GCA_945788095.1 uncultured Prevotellaceae bacterium
ACTCATTTGGAGTTACCCACTAACTATAATAGAGTTACCCACTAACTATATTAGAGTTACCCACTAACTATAATAGAGTTACCCACTAACTCAAAAACCCATGTTTTCTCGCAGGATTCCGGGCAATGGTTCAGAGTAAAGAATTTAAGTTTCACAAGCTCAACTTTCGCAGGTTTTAGGTCGGCTTTCAGCCTTTTGGGGTTTTAGGTTGTAGGTTGTTTTAAGGGCCACTTAGGGTTGGAAAGTGGAGTGAAAGGGAGAGAAAGGGACAAATGTCTTGCTGGTGTCAACGGGAGAACGTCCCTTTATAGCACGAGCGAAGCGAGTTAACTCCCCTTTATTACCCTTAATCTGCTCTTAGATTCTCACCTTCTGGGCCTTGCCATTCACTCTCACCACATAGATGCCCTTGGGCAGCGAGGCGAGATTGATGGTGGTCTCATCGCCATGTGCGCGCTTCGAGGCGGCCAGGGTGCCGTCCATGCGATACACGTCGATGGTGAGCGCTGCGGCTCCGGCCAGGAAGGCCTTGTACTTGCCCTCGCCTGCAGGGGTCAGAATGACACGCTGTGTGTCGACCGATACGCCCTTCACATCGGTAGTCTGGCGCAGCACTTCCTTCAGTCCCTCATAGGCATCAAATCGGCCTGCACCCCACTGTGTGCGGTTGCCCTGCAGCACCAGGTCGTCGCGCACTGCTGTACGCTCGATGATGTCCTTGGCCTCGGCCGTAGTCAGGGTGGGGTCGGCCTCAAGCCACAGACAGAGTGCACCGGCCACATGGGGAGCGGCCTGCGAGGTGCCCTGCATCGACACCCAGGTGTAGGGGCGAAGACCATCTGTGGTGGCTGCCACCTCATAGGGGTAGGTCTTATAGAAGCGGCTGTTTGACGACACGATCAGCGCACCGGGGGCACACACATGGGGGCGGCTTGTGCCATCTGCCAGCGTGCCGTAGCTGGTGAAGTAAGACACATCATTTATCACGAGTCCCTCCTGACCGTATATCTCGCCCTCACCATTGGTCGACACGTAGTGGTCCTTGGTGTTGTAGGCGCCCACCACGATGGTGTTGTCACCACAGGCAAGGCTACTGATCGACCCATCTGCCGTACCATTCTGGCAGCCTTCGAGCGGACCGCCCAGGAACTTCGAATAGTTGGTAAACTGTGCGAAGGCTGAGGCGGAGTTGCAATACATATCGGCTCTTTGACCGGCCTCACCCGTCACCTCGATACCGATCACATACTGCTCCGTGGCATTGATGGGCAGATTGTCCCACAGCGTGAAGTCCACGCTCATGCAGTAGCGGCCCGACTCGGGATCCACTTGACCATTCAGGCCCACAGCGCCGTGGAAGTACTTGCCCAGCTCGAGGTCGATGATGTCCGACTCATCCTCCTGATACTGGCTACTGGTCACCCAGTACTGGCCATTCTCCACCATCTCGGGGGTCAGTTTGATGCGCTTCGACACCTTGTTGCGCGATGCGTTGATCATCACCACAGCCACCTCCAGGGGCTTGTCTGTGTCCGACCACACCTGAGCACCTCCCGCGCAGTAGTTGGGATAGTCGGGGTCATCGTTCAGACCCTTCAGCAGCGACACCAAGCGGGTGTCTCCCTCGGTGAAGGTCTTGCCACAATGCACGTTGAGGTCGCCCTCATTACCAGCCGAGAGCACGATGATGGGGTTGTCCATCTCCTGTATCTGGCCGATATACTGGTTGAGCAAATCTGTGCCGTCATGGGGACCCATGTTGGTACCTATCGAGAGATTGATCACCGAACGTCTGTCGGGCTTCGTGTCGCCATTGCCCCAAGCGTAGCCCAGAATGGCGTCGATGCCCAGGGCCATGGTCTGGGGCAACAGATACGACGTACCGGCTGCGGCGATGTCAGAGTCGATGGCCACACCATAGTAGGGGTTAGTACCCGTGGTGATGCCCACCTGATGGGCGTCAAAGTCAGCCACTCCATAGCTCAGGTCACCGCGGTAACTGCCGGCCATGATACCCATCGTGTGCGTACCGTGATTGAGCGACTCGGTGTCGGTGCTGAATGAGGCCAGACGACTGCCCGAGAGGGTGTCCACCTTCACTTCGCCCATTTTGCTGAGCGAGATATTGGCAAACATCTTCACGCGGTTGTTACCCTCTGCGTCCTTAAAGTTGATGTGGTTGGGGTCGATACCGGTATCCACGATTCCGGCCACCACGCCCTTGCCCGTATAGGCCTGGGGCAAACCATCGCCCTGGTGGATGCGGTCGATGCCTGTCGACTTGCGGGCATTGAGCATGTGGGTGTGATACTCGGTGCCGAAGTCCATCACGCGCACTGCGGGCAGGGAGGCGATGCGCTCCACGTCATTCAGCGCCATGCTCACCACGGCAAACTGGCCGCGCTGGCTCACCACCTCGGCGCCTTCGTTTCTCAGCGCCTCTGCCGAGGCCGCGTCGCTCAGTTTCACCAGAGCAGTCACCTGGCTGCTGGCCTCCATCACCTTGCCCCTGCGGGCCTTCACCTGGAGCAGCTCGCTTCCCCCATTCTTCTGCAGGACCTTCAGTTCGCGCAGGCGCATCTGGCTCGATGGCGTCAGCGAGGTCTGTGCCTCAGCAGTAAAAAAGCCTCCCAGCAGCATGGCTGCCAGGAGGGATGTACGATAGTTCTTATGCATTACTTGATGATAGTCTTCTTACCATTTACAATATACAGACCGGGGCGCGGGTTGCCACCCTTCACGCGGCTACCCTGTAGGGTGTACACCTCGTGTGCAGCCTCAGTGGCCACACTCTCGATGCCGGTGCCGATGCCCTCAGTGATGGTGAAGGTGGTCTTGGCATTCACGTCGTAGGTAATCTTACCGTCCACGGGCTCAATCTCCACACCGTTGGCCGACACCACCACGCTGCCGCTCACGGGAGTAAACTCAAAGCGGGTACCGGGGAATACATTCTGCGACTCTGCCACAGCGGGAGTCACGATATCCTTGGTCAGGGTCACTGCAGAGGTAGCACCCTCGAAGCTCACGCTATACTTCTTCACACTTGCCTCGCCCACATAGATTCTCACCACGTCGCCGTTGTTCAGGCTCTTCTGGTAGTTGGCGCTCTCCGGATACAGGGGCGACTGCAGCTCACCATTCACAAACACCTGACCCACGGTATTACCGTTATACCAGCTCCAGGCAAAGGGGTTCTGCGTCATCGCAAAACCTACCTCATTATAACCCTTCACGAGGTCATACTTCTGACGCTCCGAATTCTCAAAGCAGAAGTAGGTAATCGCACTGGGGTCAACGTTCACGTACACGATAGCCTTGTTGTCATAGCTGATTTCGCTCACGGTCACGTCCACCACCATGCCTTCCTTCAGGTCGATGCGATACGACTTGCTGTAGCTGTTATACGAATACTCATCGATGGGCTCACCGTTGATCAGTATCTGGTCGATGGTGTAGCCGCTCTTAGCCATCAGATAGACAGTGGCATTTTTCTGGCTGCGCTCCACGGTACTGCTCTGGCCAGTCAGCGCGATAGTCGTATTCTCGGGGTTGTAGATGTCGCCCATCAGCACCACTGCCTCAGGCATATTCACATTAAAGGTAGTGCTGAAGGTAGCATACTTCTCGGCATCCACAATGATGTTCAGGTCGCCCACCACGGTGCACGCATAGGGCGAGTAACTGCTCATATAGGTCACTGTCTCGCCACCCACGCGCATATTATTAAATTGGTAGTCGATCGTATTACCATAGATTACCAACTGCTGACCAGCCTTCACCGTGAAGCCCTCATTAAAGTTGGCCACCTCCTGGTAGTCCACCTGCACAGAGGTGATAAACGCCTCCGTACCGGGGTTGGTATACTGGAAGGTCACGTGGCAATCCTTGTCGGGATACTGTGTAGTCACCACGATCTGATCACCGTTCTCGGGCTCGAGGTTGCAGTAAGTAGTAGCCTCCACAGCCTTACCATTCACGGTCACCGAGTAGAAGGGACGGCCATTCGTAGCCATCAGCATCAGAGGCAGCTCCTGCTCCTTGTTGAAGGCCACCTCTACGGCCTGACCCGACACCAGGTTATCCACCTTCTCATACGTATTCGAGCGGGTCACCTCCACTGCACTCGCGTCATCCACCAAGATGGTGCACTTAGTGTCGCGGAAGGCATCAGCACTGATTGTAGTCAAGTTGTACACATCACCCTCATTCACCGGGTAGATGTAGTTATACCACATGTTGGCCGAAGCATACAGTGTGCCAGCAGGAGTACCAGCTGCATTCGTACAACTCATGATGCGGTAACCCTCCTTGCCGTTCACATAGATCGACGACGAAGCCTCCACATCAAACTCATTGCTGGAGCCCACGGTCTTATTCTCGCCGTTCACGCTCACTGTCACCGCATCAGGGTTATCCACATTCAGTGTCACCTTGATAGCACTGGCCGACTGAGCGCACAGAGCCACCACAGCCGCCATCACATACTTGTAAAATTTCTTCATAAGACTTATATATTAATTAGTAGTTTGTTTGTGCATAAAAGATACCAATAAGCGACTAATCCAACCATTACCCGCTCCCTTTTACCTTACAAAAGTCTTGTTTCAATTGCAAATGTAAGTTAAAAACTCTAAACCACAAAAACATTCCCCACTAAAATATTCGCCTACCCCCCATTTGACACCTCTCCCCCCTTGTCCCCCCAAGCATGGAGCCCACCGTGCGAGGCCATTCATGGCCTCTACCCCCCCCGCAGCCCATTGTGCGAGGCCATTCATGGCCTTGAATCCCCCAGGGGAGGCCCCCAAGGGCCCAATCCCAATCCCCCCGATATTATTCACTCTTCACAAAAAATCCCCCCATCCCCCCCCCACGTTTCATTTTTTCTTCGTACCTTTGCCCCCGTTATCAGGGGTGCCCTGTTATTTGGCAGGGCTGAGAACATACCCTAAAATCTGAACCGGATAATGCCGGCGTAGAGAGTATGAACACATTTTTAATCACAAACAGTATGAAGAAAACCTTACTGGCCATGCTCGCTCTGAGCATAGCCCAAACGGGTCGTGCCGATCAGCTCGTACCCGACTCAGCGACAGTCAACAATCTCAACGAGGTCACCGTCAAGGCCGTCAAGGCTCCTGCCAACGCCCCCTTTGCCATCACAAAGGTCAATGCCAAAGACCTCGACGCCTTCTCCAAAACCGGACAAGAGCTTCCCTTCCTTTTCTCACGCACACCAGGCATAGTAGCATGGAGCGAAAACGGACTCGGCACCGGCAACGTAGCTATGCGTATGCGTGGCAGCGGTGACAGCCGCATCAACATCTCCATCGATGGCATCTCGCTCAACTCCCCCGAGGACCAGTGCGTCTTCTGGGCCAACATGAACTCCTATGCAGCCCTCCTCTCCAATGCCCAGATACAGCGTGGCGTAGGCTCAAGCATCAGCGGCGACGGTGCCTTCGGTGGCTCAGTAGCCCTCCAGACCAAGGCTCCAACCTACGACCCCTCGCTCCAGCTCACAGCATCCTACGGCTCATACAACACCACCAACTTCGGTACCAACTTCTCCACAGGCATCAACGGCCTTAACCTCCGTCGCGGCTCACTCATCCTCGACGGTGCCTACCACGAGACACGCACCGACGGTTACATACACGGCACTCAGGGACGCAGCGGAAGCTACATGGGCGCACTCACCTTCATCAACGCTCAGGGCAATCTCAAGCTCAGCTACAAGAACATAGGCAACTTCGAAAAGACCGGACAGGCATGGAATGGTATCGACACCGGCGAACTCCTCGACTGGAACTACGGTGGCATCTCCACAGACATCTTCTCCTACGAGGACATGTACAAGGCCGGGCTCGGTCGCTACAACTCTCTCTACGAGCACCTCAACGACCCCTACGACCCATCCAAGGGCACCTCGCGCTACCAGCTCAACGACGGCACCCTCTGGCCTCGCACCACGGACAACTTCTGGCAGAATCACTCGCTCCTCAACCTCACATGGCGCCTCGACCAGCACTGGAGCACATCGGCCACTCTCCGCTACACACGCGGCTACGGCTACTACAACGAGTTCCGCCACAACAACAAACTCAAGAAGTTCGGCCTCGCCGACTTCCCCCTCTCTGACGGCTCCACCCTCTCCAAGACCGACTTCATACGCAAGAAGGGGCTCTCACAAAATACCTACAACCTCGCCTGGACACTCAACTATCAGACTCCTCGCTGGGACGTCACCGGGGGCATCAACGTACAGGGCTTCGACGCCGACCACTGGGGCCGACTCACCTACATCGCCAACCCCGAACTCGAGGCTGCCATCATGAACAACGGACGCTACGACTACTACCGCAGCCGTTCTTGCAAAAACGACATGACCACCTTCATCAAGGCCGCCTACAACATCACCTCTCACCTCAGCGCATTTGCCGACCTGCAGTACCGCTACCTCGTCTGGGAGGCCAAGGGCAACAACGACAAGTTCATCAGCAACGGCGACGGCACATACCGCAACCAGCTCGTCGATGTCAACAAGACATACCACTTCCTCAACCCCAAGCTCGGTCTCTCTTACACACACCAGCACCACAGCGCATACCTCAGCTATGCACTTGCGCATCGCGAACCTGAGCGCAACAACTTCACCGACAACGGCTCCTACCCCGCACCCAAGGCCGAGAGCGTCAACGACATCGAGGCGGGCTACACCTACAAGGCGGACCGCTGGCACATCGGATCTGGCCTATATGCCATGCTCTACCACAACCAGTTCGTACAGACCGGAGCAGTCAGCGACATAGGCGAAAAACTCACCACCAACATCGCACGTAGCCGCCGACTCGGCATCGAGCTCACCGCCGGAGCCGACATCACTCCCTGGTTCTCCATCGAGGCCAATGCAGCGCTCAGCCAAAACACCATTCAGGACTTCGACGAGGTCGTAGAGGATTGGGACACCGGCTCACAGACCATCCACTACTCCAACTCCACACTCGCCCTCTCACCCGCTGCCATCATCAACGGCTTCGCAGACTTCCACCACCGTGGCTTCCAGGCCACATGGCACACCAACTTCGTCAGCCGCCAGTATCTCGACAACACGGAGACCAAGCAGCGCTCACTCCCAAAGTACTCGCAGACCGACATCCGTCTCGCCTACGATCTCAAGTGCTTCAAGAAGGGACTCAAGCACACCGTCTTCGGCCTCAACTTCAACAACATCTTCAACCGCCACTACGCAGCCTCAGGCTGGGTATACTCGGCCATCTACGCCAGCGGAGGCAACCCCAACACCAACCGCTACACCGAGATTGGCTACATCCCCATGGCTGGCTTCAACATGATGGGCAACATCACACTCAAGTTCTAACCCCTCTCATGACAGCAGAAATCTTAGGCACCATCGTCGGCATCATCTACCTCTACTGGGAGTACAAAGCCGACCCAAAACTATGGATAGCGGGCATCATCATGCCCGCTATCTCATTAGTCGTCTACTGGCAGACACGCCTCTACGCCGACTTTGCCATCAACGTCTACTTCCTCCTCGCAGCCATCTACGGCCTCTTCGCATGGCGACGCACCACCCCCGACGACGCCCCCCTACCCATCACCCACATCCCCACACGCCACCTCATCCACTCCATCCTCATCACCCTCTTCTCCTGGGCCATCATAGCCCACATCCTCACCACCTACACCGACAGCGACGTCCCCCTCTGCGACGCCCTTACCACAGCCCTCAGCATCACAGGCATGTGGATGCTCGCCCGCAAGTGGCTACAGCAATGGCTTGCATGGATCATCGTCGATGCCCTCAGCGCGGCCCTCTACGTCTACAAGGGCATATACCTCTATGCAGCCCTCTACGCTGCCTACACCATCATAGCAATATTCGGATACAGACAATGGAAAAGATTAATGACTGGACACCCCAAGTAGTCATCCTCGGAGCAGGCGACTACCCCACATCTCCCCTACCCCTACACTTCCTCCGCACCACCCCCCTCGTCGTCTGCTGCGACGGAGCAGCAGAAGCCTACATCCAACACGAAGGCAAAGCCCCATGGCGCATCGTAGGTGACGGTGACTCACTTCCACCCCACCTGCACCAACTCTACGCCCCCATCCTCCGCCTCACCCCCCACGACCAGGACACCAACGACCAGACCAAAGCCACCCGCTACGTCCACCGTCACCACCTCACCCGCATAGCCTACCTCGCAGCCACAGGCCGACGCGAAGACCATACCTTGGGCAACATATCCCTCCTCATCGACTATGCCCGCATGGGACTCGACGTACGCATGATCACCGACCACGGCATCTTCCACCCAGCCCCAACTGGCCACATCACACTCCACCTCCCCCTCCGCACCCAGCTCAGCATCTTCGCCTTCGGAGCCACCCACCTCCAGGCCACAGGCCTCCGCTACCCCATCCACGACTTCACATCATGGTGGCAAGGCACTCTCAACGAGACCACCCTACCACAAGTCATCATACAGGCCCAAGGCCCCTTCCTCGTCTACTACACCACAGAGTAGCCCCCCTCATGGAGCCCCCGTGCGAGGCCATTCATGGCCTCGATTCTCCAAACAACACCTTCACCTTCTTCCCCCTATAATCCACCCTCTTTACCCCATAAGGAGTCTCCACCACAAACACCCTCCGGGCCGCCATCCCCCTGTACCCCCCACGACGCCTACCGATAGTCAGCACACGGCGACGCTCGTCCCACGACAGCGGGATGAGCGAGTAAGCACCCTGCTCGTAGTTGTAGTTGTCACCCTCATCCTCATACAGTGTCAGCTCACCGTCAGCACCACCATACACACGCATCATCCTTCCACGTACACACTCCCGTACCATTATCTCCCCAGCACCCCACGTCACCCACGCGCACCCGCACTATCGAGGGGCTGACAAAGTCCACCACCACGTCCTGGGCCTGCACACCAAGCACGCCACACAGCATCGCTACCAAT
>CALZKW010000125.1 GCA_945788095.1 uncultured Prevotellaceae bacterium
ACCCTCTGAAACCCCTCTGAAACCAGCCCTTTAGGGCGTCTGAAACCCTCTGAAAACCCTCTGAAACCACCATACAGGGTCTTGATTTCCCCCGGACAGTAATATATCTTATTCTATCACTTGAAATGTCGGATGAACCAAAAAAAAAGACACGCCTCGACGGGCGTATCTTTTTTATATCCATATCGCTATCTGATTACTTCGCGTAGCTTACGCTACGAGTCTCACGGATAACGGTAATCTTAACCTGACCGGGATAGGTCATCTCATTCTGAATCTTAGTGGCAATCTCGCCTGAGAGCTGCTCAGTCTGCTGATCGTCAATTTTATCGGCACCTACGATGACGCGGAGCTCACGACCAGCCTGGATGGCGTAAGCCTTGGTGACACCGGGATAGCTGGCTGCAATATTCTCGAGATCCTTGAGACGCTTGATGTAAGCTTCCACAATCTCGCGGCGTGCTCCGGGGCGTGCACCACTGATGGCGTCGCAGACCTGCACGATGGGCGCGATGAGCGAGGTCATCTCCATCTCCTCGTGGTGAGCACCGATGGCGTTGCAGATGTCGGGCTTCTCCTTGTACATCTCAGCCAGTTTGGCTCCATAGAGTGCGTGAGGCATCTCGGGATCCTCGTCGGGCACCTTACCGATGTCATGGAGCAGTCCGGCACGCTTGGCCTTCTTGGGGTTGAGACCCAGTTCGCTGGCCATCACGGCACAGAGGTTGGCCGTCTCGCGAGCATGCTGCAGGAGGTTCTGACCATACGAGCTGCGGTATTTCATCTTGCCCACGATACGTACGAGTTCGGGATGGAGACCATGGATGCCGAGGTCAATGGTGGTACGCTTGCCGGTCTCGAGCACCTCCTCGTCGATCTGCTTCTTGACCTTGGCCACCACCTCCTCGATGCGTGCGGGGTGGATACGTCCGTCGGCCACAAGCTGATGGAGGGCGAGGCGGCATATCTCACGACGGATGGGATCGAAGGCGCTGATAACAATTGCCTCGGGAGTGTCGTCCACCACGATTTCCGTACCGGTTGCTGCCTCGAGGGCACGGATGTTGCGGCCCTCACGACCGATGACACGGCCCTTGACATCGTCGTTGTCGATATGGAAGACGGTGACACTATTCTCCACGGCTGTCTCGGTAGCCACGCGCTGAATAGTCTGGATGACGATGCGCTTGGCCTCCTTGTTGGCATTGAGGCGTGCATCATCGATGATGTCGTTGATGTAGGCCTGTGCCTGAGTCTTGGCCTCGTCCTTGAGGCTCTCCACAAGGCGCTCGCGTGCCTCGTCGGCGCTGAGACCAGAGAGTTCCTCGAGCTTGGTGCGCTCCTGCTCCACAAGACTGTCTTCGCGCACTTTGAGTTCTTCCTCGCGCTTGACGAGTACCACCTGGAGCGCCTCCACCTTGTTGCGAAGGTTCTCGAGCTCGCTCTTCTTGCGGTTGAGGTCGTCCTGACGCTGGTTGAGACTTATCTCGCGCTGCTTCACGCGGTTCTCGCCCTGCTGTATCTGCTGGTTGCGCAGCTGCACCTCCTTCTCGAGTTCAGACTTCTTGTTGAGGAACTTCTCCTTCACCTCGAGCAGTTTTTTTTGCTTAATTACCTCGGCCTCCTTCTCGGCCATCTTTTGGGCCTCGGCAGCCATCTTCTTATACTTGCCGGGCAGCACCTTGCGGTAGATGTAGAACATCCATACGCCTACTACCACCACAGCCACAAGAACGGTAATTATGATAGGTATAATCATATTCATAATTCGTTAGTGTAATTAATGTTAGTATAATATTTTAATGTGTTCTCTCTCTCGTTTGTCATAGCGAGGGTACATACAAATAATGCACCATCACACAATCTGTCTTACCCCCCACTCGCCAAAAAGGGTGTGGGGGAGGGCAAACCAGAAGGGTTGGTGCATCGTCTTGTATGTATCAAAGGTGAATTAAAGTGCCTGCTCCACATCGGTGAGCAATGCCTCAAGGCGGTCCATGAGGGGCTTGGGATTGGCATTGCGCTCTGTGCCCTTGAGCTTGACGGCCACATCGAGTGCCATCATGGTGAGGTACATCTCTGCGCCGAGCTTGGGGTAGCGTGTGGCATAGTAATTGAATCGCTCGTTGATGAGTTTCTCTGCTTCACGATAGAGAATCTCATCCTCACGACTGATTACCATAGGCAGCTTATGGCTGCCCAACTTTAATGTTATTGATAGTGTATCGCTGTTGGTGTTCATGATTGTTCTGCTTTAAGAATGGCGATACATTTGTCTACGTCTCGCACCAGTTTGGCCAGTCTGTTCTTGGCATTGCGGGTATCTGTGTCGCCAAGTTCGAGTATGCGGGCCATCTTCAGGTTGTCGTACTGGCTCTGCAGCTCAGCATTTTTCTTCTTGAGTTCGTCTTCGCGCTGCATGCCCTCCATGACCATTACTTCAAGGTCGGCCTTCTCTTGCTGCAATTTCTGGTATTGCAATATAAGCTGTCTGACCTGCGTCTCGAGCCTTGTGATGAAGGTATTCTGATCCTGATTCATGGTGATTGGTTTTGATTTTGGTTACAAAAGTAACAATTAAACTCCATGTAACCAAATTTGTTGCCAAAAATTACTTGTTTGGCTCATCGATATTGGCCTTGGGCTCCTTCTTGGCAAGCATGACGATGGTGTGGACATACTCGGTCATCCATGCCTCGGAATAGCCTAACTTCTGCTGATACTGACGCACAGCGACACAGGCTCGGCGCACGCTGTCGTCGCTCCAGTCGTTCTTGGTCATAATCTGGTGTACCTGCTTGGCAGTCATCTCGCGCAGGGCATTGCGGAAGAATCCTGGCAGACGCATCTTCCACTTCATGAGGTTGCCCATGAGCATCATGAGGTCCTGGCTGAAGCCTTGGAAGAGGTAGAAATAGGTCTGGGCATCCTGCACCTTCTTGCAGCGCTTGCGGAGACTGGCATCAGCCTCTGCGAAGAATGCATCGCTGAGTCCGTACATGTCCTGGAGCATCTGCTTGCAATGCTTCTTCTCGCCAAGACCGAGCTTGTTGTTGATGGTGGGCACCTTGAGGGTCTGCTTGAAGACGCGGAGGTCGGGCAGGGCTGCCAGGTTGGCAATGCCAAGCTGCGCGGCCATAGTGGCCTGATAGTATACACGGATAAGGGTCATAAAATCCTCCATTCCACCGACGCGTGTGGCGGACTCAGAGGTTTTCTTGCCAAAGAGTTTTGCTATGAATGACATATAGTGTAGTAGTTGTTAGTTTGCTTTTCGGAGAAGTGATGAGAATATGATTTGGATGTCGAGCCAGAGGGTCCAGTGCTCGAGATACCACACATCGTGGTGCAACTGACGCTGTAGCTGGGCAGCAGGGTTGTCGCTATTGGCGCGAGCATTGACCTGAGCCCATCCCGTGATGCCTGGCTTGGCATAATGGCAGACGCCATATCTTTTTATTATTACGCCCGAGGCCTCCTCGGCATCAGCCTCCACACACTGGGGGCCCACCACCGACATCGTCCCGACAAGCACGTTTATAAACTGTGGCATGCGGGCCACACCCCCCTCGAGGCTACGGAAGGAAATCCGCCTGAACGTGCGTCCGTCGAGGCCCTTGCACTCTGAGATGTCAAAGACGGGGCCCCCACCCTTGCGCTTGATGACCAAAGCGGCACCGATATAGACAAAGGGGAAGACAAAGAGGAGCACGAAGAGGCTCACGATGATGTCGAGGCCACGCTTGAGCCATCTGTTGGCAAACCGCGTCAGGGCCTCGGCCTGGGGCACAAGGGCCGTGATGCTGCCCTGCTCGGTCATGACCAGCGAGCGCTGACGAAGATTGGGAGTGCGATGTATGAAGTGGAGACGGATATTTTTGTTCTCACAATAGGTATAGAGGTTGTTGTAGTCCCGCTCCTGCAAGGCATCGCCCAGACAGTATACGGCATTGATGCTGCTGTGCTGCTTGATATAGTCGAAGGCCTCGGCGAGGGTGCCGTGACACTTAGCCAGACTCGACTCGGGGCCGTCGTAGAAGGCTGCCATAATGCGGCATCCTGCCTCAGGACGTCTCAGATGCACGACGAGGTGAGGCGCAAGGGCAGGGTTGCCCACGATGACCGAATACTGGAGATTGCGTCCGTTGCGGCGTGCCGCAGCAAACATGCTCCTTGCCACACAGCGCCCTGTCATAAGCAGGGGCGTAATAATAAGGTATGACCACACGAGGGTACTGCCCACGATGGTGACAGGCAGGAAATAGTAGCTCAGGGCAGGCACCAATATAAACATCAGCGTGGTGGTATAGGCCACACGCCCCATAATCTGGTAAGGCATGACAGTGCGCTCCATCAGCACTGGGGGAAACAAACTCACCGCGGCAGCATACGCCACGCCCAATACGGCAAAGAGGCGGGTAGGTATCATAGATGCCACGGTGGCCTTATCGTCTAAAAAACGGAGCAGAAACCAACATACGCCACAAGCCAGCACCCATTCACACACACCCACGGCAAGGTAGAGCAAAGGAGAGTCCTCGGCCAATCTGTTCTGTCGTAATTCCATATCTTACTGCATATTTTTTGATAATGGATGCAAAGGTAGCAATTCTGCTGACAAGAAACGAAAAAACGCGGAGAAATATTTCCACTCACCCCCTGCCATGAAATAAATGGTCGGAATGTGGCACTTTTTTCCTTAAAAGGTATCCATATTAGCAAGAATATATGTACCTTTGCCAAACTTAATAGACTTAAAAGGAAAAATCGAATCATAAAAACGTCTGAATATGGCAGATATTAACCCTCGAGTAAATCAGGTGCAAAACGCAGAGGAAGAGACAAATTCTCTTTCTCTAAAAGAGATTTGGGGTATAGTAATCAACAATTGGTATTGGATCCTGCTTTCGCTCATCGTATGCGTCGGCCTCGCCTTCGCCTACCTGCGCTTCACACGTCCTGTATATTCCACCGCTATGAAGGTGCTCATCAAGGACGACCAGAACAGTCAGCGACGCCCCTCAGCCAATGCGCTCGACCAGCTCGGCATGGGCATGATGCTGGGTAGCAATGGTTTCGACAATGAGCTCGAGATACTCACCAGCACGGACATCGCTACCGAAGTGGTGCGCAAACTCAAACTCTACACCAGCTACTCATACGAGGGACGCGTGCGTGCCAAGGAACTCTACGGCAACTCTCCCCTCATCGTAGACATGGCCAAGGCTGACCTCGACACACTCGAGACCACCGTCAAGATGAAAATCACACGCCGCAAGCACGGCATCAAGGTAGAGGGTGAATACTTCGTCATCGGCGAGAAGGATCCCCGCACATTCCGCGGCGAGGTCAATGCCTTCCCCGGCAGCATCAAGTCGCCCGTAGGTACCATCACCTTCGAGCGCAATCCTCAGTTCCGCTTGCGCAATGCCACACTCCTGGCCACCATCATGCCCGTACAGGCTATGGGAGCACACTACGCCAAGGTTACCTCCGTGGCACCCACATCCAAGACCACCACAGTAGCTGCCATCTCACTCAACGATACTCAGCCCAAGCGTGCCATCGACTTCCTCAACGGACTCATCGAGCGCTACAACGAGGAGGCCAACGAGGACAAAAACGAGGTGGGCAAGAAAACCAACGAATTTATCAAGAGCCGCATCGAGGTGATCCGCGCTGAGCTCGACTCTACCGAGAAGAAGCTGGAGCGCTACAAGCAGGAAAACGAACTTGTCAACCTGCCCAACGACGCCACCATGTCACTCACCGGTTCGGCCGACTACGAGAAGCAGGAAGTAGAGAAGGAGACTGAGCTCAACATTGCACAGATGCTCCTCGACTACATGAACAATCCCAGCAATGCCAGCAATGTCATCCCCGCCAACCTTGGCATCCAGGACCAGAACCTTGACAAGCAGATTGCTGCCTACAATGTCAATATCCAGACTCTCAACCGTCTGCTCCGCACCGAGGGCAACGAGCTCAACCCCATCGTGACCAAGCTCAATGCTGAGGTGGAGATTGCATGGGACCAGATACGCTCCTCTGTGCAGCGCATCGTCGATGGTATCTCTATCGCGAAGGACGCCATCGTACGCCAGCACGAGATATATACTAATAAGGTGACACGCAAACCCGTAGAGGAGCGCATGCTCAACAACCTGACCCGCCAGCAGCAGGTCAAGTCTGAGCTCTATCTCCTCCTCCTCCAGAAGCAGGAAGAGAACCAGATTGCCCTGGCCTCAGTGGCCAGCAAGGCTCGCGTCATCGACTCCCCCAAGAAGTTGGGCATGGTGGCTCCCAAGGCTCAGATGATACTCCTCATGGGTGCTGCTGCCGGAGTCGTGCTCCCCATCGCCTTCTTCTGGTTGCTCAATCTGATGCGCACCCGCATCGAGAGTCGTGAGGATGTGGAGAAGCTCACCAACATCCCCATCCTTGCCGAGATACCCGTGGCCAAGAACCTCAAGAAGGGTCAGCGTGCCATCGTGGTGCGCGAGAACACCAACGACTCTATGGAGGAGTCCTTCCGAGGCCTGCGTACCAACCTCCGATTTATACTCACGGGCGACGAGAAGGTTATCCTTACCACCTCTGTGCTCCCTGGCGAGGGTAAGACCTTCGTATCGACCAACCTGGCCATGTCGCTGGCTCTCCTGGGCAAGCGCGTGCTCATCATCGGTCTCGATATCCGCAAGCCCCAGCTTGTCAAGCTCTTCGGCATGCACGACGACCAGAGAGGTATCTCTACCTACCTGGCTGGTGAGACTGCCGACTTCGACCTGCTGCTCGACCAGATTAAGCACGGCGTCGTGAGCGAGAATCTCGATATCCTCCCTGCAGGTATCATTCCTCCCAACCCCGCCGAGCTTATCTCCAAGGATCTACTCGACAAGGCTATCGAATTCCTGCGTACACAGTACGACTACATCGTGCTCGACACTCCCCCTGTGGGCCTTGTCAGCGACACCATCGAGTTGGGCCGCCTTGCCGATGCCTCATTCTTCGTGGGCCGAGCCAACTACAGCTACAAGGACAACTTCAAGTTCATCAACGCTATCAAGGAAGATGACAAGTTGCCTAAGATCAACATCGTGCTCAATGGTGTGGAATACAGCAAGCGTGGCTATGGCAAGTACGGTCGATATGGTCGATATGGCCGCTACGGCACCTACGGCAAGTATGGCCAGACTAAATAACTATCATCCACATATTACTTGCTCAACCAGCCTGTCGGATATGGCGAGCTGGTTGAGCAAGTTTTTTTTATTACCTACCATCAAATACATGACGACTATGCGACATATCATCACTGCCATCCTTACGGCCCTGGTGCTCGGTGCCTGCGAGGGACAACGTGCAGGAGCAGGTAGCCAAGACAATGACACAACCACCCAACAGAGGGAAGCCCCACACACACTCACCCTACTCTTTGCCGGCGACATGATGCAACACAGCCCACAGTACAACAGGGCACTGAGGGCTGGGGGCGGCAAGCGGTATGACTATACGGAGGTGTTCCAGTACGTCACCGATGAAATCAGCAAGGCGGATATCGCTGTGGCCAACTTCGAGGCTACTACAGCCGGGGGTAAACCGACTTCCTATCCGCGATTTAATGCCCCCGATGACTTCCTAACGGCTTGCCGCGATGCAGGTTTCGATATACTGCTGACGGCCAACAACCATTGTTGCGACACGGGGGCAGAAGGACTGAAGCGCACCATCGAGATGTGTGATGCCAACAACATACCTCACGTGGGCACCTACACCAGTCAGGAGGAGCGCGACAAGAAATACCCCTACCTCATCGAGCACAATGGTCTGTGCGTGGCCCTGCTCTGCTACACCTACGGCACTAATGGTCTGCACGCAGGCAGGGGGCAGATAGTCAACTTGATCGACACCGCCACGATACACCGCGACATAATGCGTGCACGAGCGAAACAGCCTGACTGCATCATAGCCGCCATGCACTGGGGCATCGAGTACGCATTTACGCCCTGCAAGGAGCAGCGCGAACTCGCTGCGTGGCTCCTGAGCAATGGTGTGGATCACATCATCGGCAGCCACCCCCACGTGGTGCAACCCGTGGAGGTGCGTCAGGGAACAGACGGCCGCAAACACCTCGTGGCCTACTCGCTGGGCAACTATATCAGCAATATGAACAAGGACGGCAACGACACGGGCATGATGCTCCGTATGACACTCACCAAGTATGGCAATGCTCCGGGAGCAGAACTCACAGACTGCCGCTATGCCCTGACGTGGGTGTCTCGCCCCGCCGTGTCGGGTCGCAGCAACTATCGCATCTACCCCGCCTCGGTGCCCGACTCACTGCTCAACGCCTCTGAGCGCCAGCGTCTGCACAGCCAGCTCGCCCTCGACCGCAAAGTGCTCAACAAGGGCAACAAGGGCATCAGCGAATATGAGATTGCTTTTTTGGGGGGCGAGTAATAGAGAAGTTATAAGGGAGTAATAGAGAAGTTATAAGGAAGTAATAGAGAAGTTATAAGGACAATTGTCTTGTTGCGGGATTGCACCACGGTCGGTTGGTATGAATGACCATAGTCGATTAGTATAAACGACTATGGTCGTTTGATGAAACGACCGTGACCGATGAGAGGATAGTACTATCGTCTGTGGGAGGATAGTACTATCGTCGTTAGGAGGGTAGTACTACGATTGGGCATAGGGTAGTACTACGATTGGGCATAGGGTAGTACTACGATTGGGCA
>CALZKW010000126.1 GCA_945788095.1 uncultured Prevotellaceae bacterium
GGAAGTCCATAGACTCGAGTACGATGGGTGCATCTTCCTCGGCGAGGGTATCACCAGTGCGGATATCCTTGAAACCTACACCTGCACCGATATCACCAGCGCCGATTACCTCAACGGGATTCTGGTGGTTAGAGTGCATCTGGAAGATACGGCTTACGCGCTCCTTCTTGCCAGAGCGTACGTTGTAAACATATGAACCAGCCTCAACCTTACCTGAGTAAACGCGGAAGAAAGTCAGACGACCTACATAGGGGTCGGTGGCAATCTTAAATGCGAGAGCTGAAGTGTGGTCATCCTCGCTGGGCTTGCGGGTCTCCTCCTCGCCAGTCTCAGGGTTGGTACCTGTGATAACGGGAGTATCGAGGGGAGAGGGAAGGAACATACATACGTAGTCGAGAAGAGTCTGTACACCCTTGTTCTTGAATGAAGAACCGCAGGTCATAGGAACAATCTCGAGAGCGAGAGTACCCTTGCGGATAGCTGCAATCATCTCCTCCTCAGTGATTGAGTCGGGATCCTCGAAGAACTTCTCCATGAGGGTCTCATCCTGCTCTGCAGCGATCTCAACGAGCTTAGCACGCCACTCGTCGCACTCGTCCTTCATATCAGCGGGAATATCCTCAACGTCGTACTCTGCACCCATGGTCTCGTCGTGCCACAGGATGGCCTTCATCTTGAGAAGGTCAACGATACCCTTGAAGTTCTCCTCTGCACCGATGGGCACTGAGAGAACTGCGGGAGTAGCGCCGAGAACCTCCTTCATCTGGCGTACTACCTCGAAGAAGTCAGCACCAGAGCGGTCCATCTTGTTAACGTAACCGATACGGGGTACGTTGTACTTGTCAGCCTGACGCCATACAGTCTCAGACTGGGGCTCAACACCACCTACAGCACAGTAGGTAGCAACAGCACCGTCGAGTACACGGAGTGAACGCTCTACCTCAGCGGTAAAGTCAACGTGTCCCGGAGTATCGATGAGGTTGAACTTATACTTGTTGCCGCCATAGGTCCAATATGCGGTAGTAGCAGCAGAGGTGATGGTGATACCACGCTCCTGCTCCTGTGCCATCCAGTCCATGGTTGCAGAACCATCGTGAGTCTCACCGATCTTATGAGTCTTACCGGTGTAGAAAAGGATACGCTCAGAAGTAGTAGTCTTACCGGCATCGATGTGAGCCATGATACCGATATTACGAGTCAAGTGAAGATCTTGCTTTGCCATAATCTTATACTACTTTATATTGGATTAGAAACGGAAGTGTGCGAATGCACGGTTAGCCTCAGCCATGCGATGCATGTCCTCCTTACGCTTGAATGCACCGCCCTGCTCGTTGTATGCGTCCATGATCTCAGCAGCGAGCTTGTCAGCCATGGTCTTACCACCACGCTTGCGAGCGAAGAGAATCATGTTCTTCATTGATACGCTCTCCTTGCGGTCGGGGCGGATTTCAGTGGGAACCTGGAAAGTAGCACCACCGATACGGCGGCTCTTTACCTCTACCTGGGGAGTGATCTTATCCAAAGCAGCCTTCCAAATCTCGAGTGCACTCTTCTCCTCGTTTGCCATCTTGGTCTTAACAATTTCGAGAGAGTTGTAGAAGATCTCGTAAGAAATGCTCTTCTTACCATCATACATGAGGTGGTTAACGAACTTAGATACCTTTACGTCGTTGAACACGGGATCGGGAAGAACCACGCGCTTTTTGGGTTTTGCTTTACGCATTTTCTTGTTGTTAGTTTTGTGTTTAGGGCTGTAATTTGTCTTCAGCTACTCCATTGAGTGCTTACTCAACCTTATTTTACAACCAAAACTGTTAATGAATTGTTTTTCGATTCGTCTTTACTGGGCTAATTACTTCTTAGCAGCCTTGGGACGCTTAGCACCATACTTTGAACGGCGCTGTGTACGGTTTGCTACACCGGCAGTATCGAGAGTACCGCGAACGATGTGGTATCGTACACCAGGAAGGTCCTTAACACGACCACCGCGAACGAGCACGATGCTGTGCTCCTGGAGGTTGTGACCCTCACCGGGGATGTAGCTGTTGACCTCCTTAGAGTTAGTCAGACGAACACGAGCGACCTTACGCATCGCTGAATTAGGCTTCTTAGGTGTGGTAGTGTAAACACGAACGCAAACACCACGACGCTGGGGGCAGCTGTCGAGAGCGGGGCTCTTGCTCTTGTCTACCAACACTGTGCGGCCCTTACGAACCAATTGTTGAATTGTAGGCATTTTGTTTTCTTTTTTAGTTATATATTGATTAATTTGTTATTCTTTTCTGCATCGACCGGGCACAATATGCCCAATCGAGTTGCAAAGTTACGAAGTTTTTTTCATTCGACCACCACTAAGACCTAACTTCTTTTGTTATTAGGACGAAAAAAGTATGATTTGGGACGAATTTAACACAAATTAAAGTAAAATACGGATATTTTAGCATCACCAAAAGACAAAAAGAGGTAATAATCAGCGAGAAGGGAAAAGTAAGGTGTTGGGGCGACACCAGTGGGATAAATGGGGTAAATGAGCATTCGGAGGGTCGGGGGCGATGGGATGGAGGCGACATTAGGAGGGAATGATAGGGAAAGCGCATCGGACTGTGAGGGGACTGGATGCAGAAGCCGAACGAGGGGATGAATCGCCTCGGGCAGTGACGCTTGGGTTGATGTGAAAAGGAAGGGAAGGGAAGAGACGAGGGGATGAATCGCCTCGCATAGTGGCGCTTGGGTTGATGCGAAGAGGAAGGGAAGGGAAGAGATGAGGCGATGAATCGCCTCGCACAGTGGCGCTTGGGTTGATGCTAAGAGGAAGGGAAGGAAAGAGACGAGGCGATGAATCGCCTCGCAGAATACCGAGGGGATGAGGATGCAGGAGGATGGGCTGTGGGTATATATTATATAATGAGAGTAAGGCGTGTGGTGGGGATGGTTACGGGTGGGGCCTATGCACAGTAAGAGTATCGGTGGGGAGAGAGATGGCGGGGGAATTTCAATACAGAGAGAAAGATTATTACATCGGGGGTGTTATTGCAAGGAAATGGCAATACGAAGGCAATAGGGAGTCATTACGAAGGCAACACGAAGGATAAAGGTGGGGAGGTTGTAGTGAATTATATTGACACAGGCCGATGGGGCGGAAATATGGGTGAGAAGAAGCAAGGTTGGGAGCAGAATATTTGGTTTGTTATTAGATAGTCGTATCTTTGCAACCGAAAGGAAATCACAAAACAACAAGCCATGAAACAGTTACGCATTTCATTATTTATCATGTGCCTTTGCGGCCTGTGCATGTCGCTGGGGGCACGACCCAAGAAACGTGTTGTGCCCGTAAAGGTGGCATGTATAGGCAACAGTGTGACCTATGGCACTGGTCTGGAGAATCCGGAGGCAGACTCCTACCCCACCCAGTTGCAAGGTCTGTTGGGACCCGGCTTTGAGGTGGGACGCTTCGGCAAACCCGGTGCTACTCTGTTGCGCAGAGCCTACCGTCCGTATATGGATCAGGCGGAATTCAAGGAGGCACTAGCCTTTCGGCCCGACATCGCCGTGATACACCTGGGACTGAATGACACCGATCCACGCGCCTGGCCGGCCTACAGAGACGACTTCATGGGCGACTACCTGGCACTGATTGACTCGGTGAAGGCATCCAACCCCAAGTGCCGCTTTATCATAGCCAAGATGTCACCACTGAGCGACCGTCATCGTCGCTTTGAGAGCGGCACACGCGACTGGCACGCAGAGATACAGCAGTACATAGAGAATGTGGCACGTATCACCGGCAGTCAGCTCATAGACTTCTACGAACCTCTGCATTGTCACCCCGACTGGTTTCCTGATGCCATTCACCCCAACAAGGAGGGCTATGGAGTGATAGCAGGTGTGGTGGCAAGTGCTATCACGGGCGACTTCGGTGGTCTGCAACTACCAAAGTCCTATACGGACCATATGGTGCTGCCCCGCAACCGGGTGCTGAATATCAGCGGTAAGGCGAATGCCGGAGAGGTGGTGGCGCTCAGCATTGACAAGCAGAGGCACACGGCCACAACAGACATCCATGGCAACTGGACCATCACACTGGAGCCCCTTGCGCAAGGTGGTCCGTATGAGATGAAGGTCTCGACCGAAAGCGACCACATCGTGTTGCACGACGTGATGGTGGGCGAGGTGTGGCTCTGTACGGGACAATCCAATATGGAGTTCATGCTGCGCCAAACAGCCACAGCCAAGGAGGACATCGCCGGAGCCGACAATGAGCGTATCCGCCTGCTCAACTACCAAGGTAGGTGGGTGACGTATGACTACCAGTTCTCACAGGGCGCCCTGGACAGCATCAACCACCTGCAGTATTATAAGGATGCGCAATGGCAGAGATGCGAGAAAGCAACGGCTGCCAGCTTCAGCGCCATCGGTTACTATTTCGCCAAGGCCCTGAGCGACAGTCTGGAATGCCCCGTTGGTGTGATATGCAACGCCGTGGGGGGCAGCGGCATCGAGGCATGGGTGGACAGAGTGACGATGGAGAACGAGTTTCCCGCTGTGCTCCGCGACTGGACCCGCAACGACTTCCTGCAAGAGTGGGTACGCGGACGTGCCCTTAGGAATATGGGCGAGAAGAGAGACCGCCTGCAGCGCCATCCCTATGAGCCCTGCTATCTGTATGAGGCCAGCATCAGGGAACTGTGCCACTACCCCATCTCGGGAGTCATCTGGTATCAGGGCGAGTCGAACGCACACAACAAGGATGCCCATGCCCGCCTGTTTGATATGCTCGTGAGGAGCTGGCGCGGAGCCTGGCAGCAACCCGAGATGCCCTTCTACTATGTGCAGTTGAGCAGCCTCAACCGCCCCGAGTGGACATGGTTTCGCGACTCTCAGCGACAGTTGCTCCCCACCCTGCCCCATCTGGGCATGGCTGTGTGTACCGACATCGGCGACTCACTCGACGTACACCCCCGCCATAAGCGCCCCCTGGGAGAACGTCTGGCTCGCTGGGCTCTGCACGATGCCTATGGCAGAGAGGATGTGGTGCCCAGTGGACCGCTGGTGAGCAAGGCGGAATGGAAGGACGACCGTGTGGCGGTGACCTTTGCCTATGGCGAAGGCCTGACCACAAGCGACAAGCAGGCGCTGCGCACCTTTGAGGTGGCCGAGACTGAGGGACTGTACTACCCCGCCCAGGCCACTATATATAATAATAAGGTGTACCTGACGAGCGAGAAAGTGGCACGCCCCCGGTATGTGCGCTATGGTTGGCAACCATTCACCAGGGCCAACCTGGTCAATGGCGAACAGCTACCCGCCTCCACCTTTAGGATTGAGGTGGAATAGAGGCGTATCAAAGACAGGCCGTCTGAGATTTCATGACAGACGGCGCCTATATACAGAAAACGGAGCGAAGACGATTGTTGCGTCTTCGCTCCTTTTATTGTATGACCTTGAGGTCTTATTAGAATCCGTGGCGGTTTTTGAGAGCCTCTGCAGCCTCCGCAGCCTTCTCCTTGGCCTCGTTGACGGTCTCAGAGTTCTTCACTTTCTCCTTCAGTTCGGCCGCCTTCTCCTTAGCCTCCTGCACAGCCTCCGACTGCTCAGTCTTCTCCTTCAGTTCGGCAGCCTTCTCCTTGGCCTCCTGTACGAGGTCGGAGTTCTCCACCTGCTCCTTGAGTTCGGCAGCACGCTCAGCTGCCTCTTGATACTCCTCGGAGTTCTTGACCTCCTGGATTTTGTCCTGAGCCTTCTGCTTAATCTCGTCCACCTTGACGCTCTTCGCCTTCTCCTTCAGTTCGGCGGCCTTCTCTTTGGCCTTAGCCATCACCTCGCTGTCTTTCAGTTTGGCAGTGGCATCAGCAGTCTTCTCCTTGGCAGCCTTGAGAGCCTCCTGGGCCTTGCCGATGGCCTCGTCTACACCGGGCACCTCTGAGATGCGCTCCTTGAGGTTGTCTAAGTCGACGCTGAGTTCGGCAAACTTATCCTTGTTGGTCTTGAGGAAAGTCATAATCTGGGCTGCATAGGCGGGAGCGCCCTCCTCGCCCTCCTCGAGCATGATGGCAATCTGGGCATTGGCCTGATTGACGAGGTCGGTGACAGCTGCAGCATCACCATTCTCGAGCTTGACAGCTATCTCGTCGGTCATGCCCTCGGCCAAAGCCTTGGCAATCTCCTCCTCCTGAGTGAAGACGATCTCCTCGGGAGCGTGTGAAAGGATGCTGTCTATCTCAGCCTTCTCAGCCTCGGTCTTGTCAGACTTGCAGGCAGTGAATGCAACAGCCGAGAAGGCGAATGCAAAAATAAAGTACTTCTTCATGTCTATTTATATTTTTATGCATTATGATTCGATGCGACAAAGGTAGTACATGAATCACACACTACCAAAAAAAGGCATACAAATTTCGATAAATGGGAGAAACATCGTAATTTTGCAGCATTCGTTAACTAAAAGAATAGCTATATGACACTGCGTGAACGGGTATTGTCAACGATGAAATCCACGGATACGGAGGGTGCCTTCGAACTCTATGTGACGCGCACTCCGGGGTATCTGTGGGCTCTGCTGTTCCGTGCTCTGCATGTCCACCCCATAGCCGTGACGCTGATGAGCATCGTCATCGGGTGTGGCAGCAGCTACTTCTTTTACCAGTCGACCGTGGAGATGAACCTCATAGCATGTGGTCTGCTGATATGGGCCAACTGGTATGACTGCGCTGACGGTCAACTGGCCCGCATGACGGGCCAGAAGACACTCATCGGGCGTATCCTCGACGGGTTTGCCGGCGACGCATGGTTCTTCTGCATCTACTATGCCCTCTGCCTGCGCCTCACGCCCCAGTGGGGCCCATGGATATGGCTGCTCGCAGCCTGGTCGGGATTACGCTGCCATGGTCGTCAGTGTGCCATAGCCGACTACTACCGCAACGTGCACCTCTACTTCCTGCTCGGTGGTGGGGGCAGCGAACTGGACAACACCGGCAAGCAGAAGCAGAGACTGAGTGAACTGAAATGGATGAGCCGCGACTGGTTTGAGAAGCTCTACCTCTCCTTCTACACCATCTACACCGACAGCCAGGAGGTACAGTCGCCCATGTTCCAGCGCCTGAAGGCCGAGCTCGATGCCCACCATGGCGGACAGTTGCCCACAGGACTGCGCGAGCGCTTTCTGGAGGGTAGTCGCCCCCTGATGAAATGGTGCAACGTGCTGACCTTCGACACCCGCGTGGCCGTGCTCTTTGCCTCGGCGCTCATGGGGCATCCCTGGATATACTTCGTGTTTGAATCCACGGTGCTCGAGGCCATACGCTTCTACACCCGTCGCAAGCACGAGCACTTGTGTTATGAAATCCTGAGTCAACTCTAAGCAATGATGATAACCCACACCCACGATAAGCGCGTTGTGGCCCTGCTGCTGGCTGGCGGCATGGGCACACGTTTCAGTGCACTTCGCCCCAAGCAGTATATCGAGGTGGACGGACTGCCCATCATCGCCTACACGATGCGTGCCTTTGAGCGCCACATGGAGGTGACGGACATCTATGTGGTGTGTATGCCGCAGTGGGAGGACTACATGGGCGAGGTGGCCATGAAGACGGGGCTGAAAAAGTATCGTGGCAGCCTGCCCTCGGGCGATACGAGCTTCGAGTCGCTGGCCAATGGCATCCGCGGGCTGAGCGAGGCCGGTCTCCCCGAGGATAGCATCATACTGGTCCACGACGCCGTACGCCCCCTGGTGAGCCAAGCCACCATCACCGACAACATCTCCACCTGTCGCTACCACGGCAGCGCCATCACGGTGGTCTACAGCAACGAGGCCTATATGGAGGTCGACGGTAGCAACCACAGCGTAGGCTTTGCTCCCCGCGAGCGCTTCATGCGAGCCCAGACGCCCCACACCTTTCCCCTTGCCACCCTCTGCAGCATGATGCACGAGGCCCGGGAGCGCGGCATCACCTGTTCGCAGTCGCTCTTCACACTGGCCAATGAACTGGGCCGCACGCCGCTCTACATCGCCCTGGGAGAGACGACCAACCTGAAGATAACGCGTCCCGAGGACCTACGCATCTTCCGAGCTCTGGTCAACGACTAAGACACGAAGAGGACATACCATCTGCATCCGCAATGCCACACGCCGGCATTGCGGATTTTTTGTAAGGAAGCAATAGGTAAGTAATAAAGGATATATGTCTTATTGCAACAGATTGTATAGACTACCGAGGAAGACCACAACGTGGCCTATGAGAGGCTTTCTCATAGGCGCTGAGGTGGGTATGAGGAGGGATAGTTCATCCCCATCTTGCACCAAGATGATTGCATGTAAGTAGGTCCCCCACCCTATCATCTCCACAGACGAAATCAATAAGCTATAGCTATGCTCATATATCGGCGTGTTTGATATATATGGAACGAGGCAACTGATATATATGAGATGAGGCAACTGATATATATGAGATGAGGCAACTGATATATATGAGATGGAGCAACTGATATATATGAGATGGGGCAACTGATATATATGAGATGGGGCAACTGATATATATGAGATGGGGCAACTGATATATATGAGATAAGG
>CALZKW010000127.1 GCA_945788095.1 uncultured Prevotellaceae bacterium
TCGCTGTAACTTTATCATGCAGGTTTTAGTACCTGTAGTTTATCGAATGCTTACCTTCATCTGCAATAGAAGATATACTTCTCGGGCAAAGTAAGTATATCTTCTCTAAAAATGGGATGGTCTCGAGAAACTGTCAGAAACCTGGCTAATAGCGAATTTTGAGTTCTCGATTTATGCCTTATCCTTGGCAAGGACAGTTATAACCCACATAAAATAAAAACAGCTTTTTCTTCCGAAAAGACCACTTCGCGAACTGTCTGCAATCAGGCAGCAATTGTTTAGTGGCGTAACTTTCGGACACTTACACGGCAAAGGTACAATGAATTTTTGAGTCGGCAATGACGGACTTCACCGAACAGTTATAGATTATCTATTGCTGATGAATTAGGGAATGTCGTTAAATATTAAGATTGTTTATAACTATCTATTTCTCAATGTGATAGAAATTTTGTGTCTTTGTATATGATAACAAAAAAGTTTGTTTAAAAGGTGGTGGGGTGTGTATAAACAAAAATGGAGGCGTACTCACTACGACTCCATTTTTGTACGCCCTCAGGGGCTCGAACCCTGGACCCATTGATTAAGAGTCAATTGCTCTACCAACTGAGCTAAGGACGCAAAATAACATTTAACCTTTTCCTTTTTCGTACGCCCTCAGGGGCTCGAACCCTGGACCCATTGATTAAGAGTCAATTGCTCTACCAACTGAGCTAAGGACGCTTGGTTAATGCTCTCTCGGGGTTACCCCCTCGTTTGCGATTGCAAAGGTACGACAAATTCTGTTGCTACCAAAATTTTTCGCCACTTTTTTCATTTTTTTTATTCCAACTCGTAGATTTGTGAGGGAGACTTGCGTCTGAGGACCTCTAATTGGAACTCTACGCCGATCACAATGCCGTATTCTTTGAGTTTGGTAGTCACGGTTTTACGGGCCAGTTCGGGGTGGTTGTTCTCCTCGCTGAGGTGGCAAAGCCACACATGGCGGAGATTTGGCGTGGCATGCTCGGCCAGGAGTTCTGCACAGAGTGCATTGCTCAGGTGTCCCTTGCCTCCGCGTATTCTTCCTTTGAGTTGTGCGGGGTATTTGCCGTTCATCAGCATGTAGTTGTCATAGTTTGACTCTACCACCAAGTAGTTGGCCTCGCTCACCATCTGCTGGATCTCGGGTGTGACGGCGCCGATGTCGGTGATGAGACAGAACACAAGGTCGCCACACTTGACGCGATAGCCTACGCTGTCGCTGCTGTCGTGAGGCACGGCAAAGGCCATGATCTCGAGGTCGCCTACGCTGACGGGATTGTTCTTCTTGATGGCCGTCTGCTGCTCGGGACGTGGTTTGTTGGTCACGCAATAGTTGCGCTTGATCCCCTCAAGTACTGTCTGGGTGGAGTAGAGCATGATACCGTAGTCGTTGGCGAGTTGGCCTACGGCCTTGATATGATCGGCATGGTCATGGGTGATGAACACGCCGTCGATGCTCTCAAAGGGGATGGAGTAGTCGCGCAGGTGCTTCTTGAGTGTGCGTATGCCTACTCCGGCATCGATCAGAATGCTCGTCTCACCGGTGGAAAGGTAGTAGCAGTTGCCGCTACTACCGCTGCCAAGACTTAGAAATCTAATCATTTTGTTGTAAATTTAGCCACAAATGTACAACATTTCTTTTATTCTGACAAACTTCATGCGCCGTTTGTCAGCAAAAACATGGTTAGAAGGGCAATCCGACTGCAAAGTGGAGCGAGAAGTCGCGCTTGAAGTTGGGATGGATAATGGGATAGTGGTGGCGTGCATCGGTGTAGGCAGGGTTGATGGCCTTCATACCGCCGTCGAGGCGCAGTATGAAGTAGGTGAAGTTGAGACGAAGGCCCACACCGTAGGCCACGGCTATCTGTCGCCAGAAGGTGTCGAAGTGGAATTGTCCGCCAGGCTGGTCTGCATAATTGCGGATGGTCCAGATGTTGCCGGCATCGAGGAAGACGGCTCCATCGAGTTTCCAGAACATGTGGGTGCGGTACTCCATGTTCATGTCGAGTTTCACATCTCCCGTCTGGTTGATGAAGTCGATGCGTCCGTCTGTGCCCTTGAACGAGCCAGGACCAAGACCGCGCACAGACCATCCGCGCACGCTATTGGCACCACCGCTGAAGTAGCGCTTCTCATAGGGCAGGATGGTGCTGTTGCCGTAGGGGTATGCGATGCCCAGACCGAAATGGACGGCCAGCGAGTTGCGGCTGTCGAATCGGAAACTGCGCGAGAAGTCGAAGTCTCCCTTCGCGTATTGCGCGTACGCGATATTAAAGATGTTGTAGTGGCCCTGGTTGTCCTTCTGACTGCGCAGGGCGTTGCTGATGCCATAGAGTAGGTTGCCCGAACTCTCGATGTTGAAGCGGATGCTGTAGGCATTCGATCCATACTGCTGGTCCATGCTGCTTTTTGCATTGGTGAAGGAGAGCTGGTAGCCAGCCTTCATGATGAAGAGGTTCTCGTAGTTGTAGCGCAGGATGGCATTGCGGTTGGAGGGGTCGTCGAGGTATTCGCGGCGGAAGGTCTCGCTGATCCAGGGCATGTAGACGTAGTTGAGGTCGAGGAGGTCGACGCGGTGGAGCATGCGCTGCCCGGGTTTCTTCCACTTGTAGCGCCACGCACCGGTGACCACTCGGCGGTGGAACTCAGGGCGGTTTTGTGAATCATACATCAGCGATACCTCGCTCGTAGCCCCCATGTTGGCACGGCGCTCGGCGCTGAAGAACGGGAACTTGAAATCAGGAAAGGTGAGGCGTGCCTCGGCGCTATATTCGATATAGTCCTGGTCGTCGTAGCCCTCGAGTCCGCGTACGTTCTCGTATGCACCACGCAACTTGAGCATCAGCATCTCGCTACCCTTGAAGAGGTTGCGGTTTTGGTATGAGGCAGCCACGGCAGCACCGAGATCGCCTGCCGTATTGGTGCCCTCGACTTCCATGCTGACGGAGTGGGGCTTGTTGTTGGTGATGTGGATGTTGCAGTCGAGCAAGGTGGAGTCCTCCTCCTGCTCGTTGATGCGCACGTTGGTGCTCATGACGGCACCGAGTCGACCGAAGGCTTCGTAGGTAGACTGGAGGTCCTGCTCACGATAGAGGTTGCCTTCGTGGATGCGGGTGGCTTGGCCGATGACCTTGGGTCGCAGACTGCCGCGCAGGGTGTCGACGTTGCATGTCACACTGCCTATGCGATACTGGCGGTGTGGTTTGGGCTCTGGGTCCTGGATGGTGGCATAGGGCGCGAGATGCATCACGAGGTTGACATCGGTGCTGCCCGAAATGGTGTCTGCCTTGTAGGTGATGAATTCGCGGTTGAAGCGGTAGTAGCCATGGTTGTGGAGGAGCTTGTTGATGCGTGAGCGCTCCTGGTCGAGCACGTTGGCATCGAAAGGCATTCCTTCGTAGAGCTTGGTGTCGGCCTTAAGACTATCGAGCACAAGGGCGATGGCCGAGTCGCGTATGTCGTATCGGATGCTCGACACGGTGTAGCGCTGGCGTGGGTGCACCTGGTAGGTGAGCTTGAGATTTTTCTTCTTGACGTCCTTGCGTGTCTCCACCTCGGCATCAAGGTAGCCCATGTTTCTCACGGCGCTCTCCATGCGCTGGCGGGTGCGCTCGGTCTCTGTGGTGTCGCAGATGACTGGTTTCTCGCCGATGCGCATCAGGAATTTGTTGAAGCGCTTTGTGGTGTCGTTGCCCATAATCATGTAGGGCAACATGGGGGCACGCCAGAGGGTGAACCATCGGCTGTTGGGGTGCTGGCGCACGAATCCTTGGAGTGAGGCGGTGCTGATGGCCTGCGAGTCGCACTTGATGGCCACCTTGTCGAGCAGATACTCTCCCTCGGGGATAAAGCGCGACACACCGCATCCGCTCAGAGCGAGCAGAAATACGGTAGCAATGAGTAGGGAGAATATGCGTGTGAATCGCCTCATGTGAATGTCAATTTCGTGCAAATATACGACATTCTGCGATAGTTGCCAAACAAAGAAACGCGTGGAGAAGGTAATTATACATTATTTTGCATACCTTTGCAGTAAATATGAACGGAAATGATTAGCAAGAAAAGACTCAAACAGATACATTCGCTGGAGAAGAAGAAATACCGCAATGAGGAGCAGCTCTTTGTGGCAGAGGGACACAAACTGGTGGGCGAACTATGTGCCACCATGCGTCCGCAATATGTGGTGGCCACCGAGGAGTGGGCATGCAGTCATGCCGACGTGATGGCCCGGTGTGAATCGGAGGTGGTAACACCCGACGAGCTCACCCGCATCAGTCTGCTGCGCACACCCCAACAGGTATTGGCTCTCTTTGCCATCCCCCATGATAACACCAATATTGCAGACGTTGCCTCCACCCAACTCTGCATCGCCCTCGACGGGGTGCAAGATCCCGGCAATATTGGTACTATCGTGCGAGTGGCCGATTGGTTTGGCATTCGTCACATCTTCTGTTCCCACGACACCGTAGACATCTATAATCCCAAGGCTACACAGGCCACAATGGGAGCGTTGGCAAGAGTAAAAGTTCATTACATTGACCTCCCAGAGCAATTGGCTCAGGCAGAGGCTCCCGTTTATGGCACGCACCTCGATGGTGAGAATTTCTATGCGAAGTCCCTCACCCAGCATGGTGTTATCGTCATGGGCAATGAGGGCAAGGGCATCTCTCCTGGGGTAGAGGCGCTGGTAGGCGAGAAACTCTATATCCCCCCTTATCCAGCCGATGCCTCCACCGTGGAGAGCCTAAACGTGGCCATTGCCACGGCTATTGTCTGTGGCGAATTCCGACGTAGGAGTTCGCCTAAGTGACAGTACGTATAGGCATGCGTAAGTCAGCATGCCATTGATCATTAGCAGTTCATACCCGAAGTTGTAGTTCATCTCAGTGCCAAGTCTCTCTATGCCGTAGGTCAGTGCCATACTGCCGAGGCATACGAGGGGGATGAGGCGTGTGCGCGGGCGTCGCTTGGTGGTGATGCCAAAGGCGAAGAGTCCGAGCAGTGGACCATAGGTGTAGGAGGCCAGCATATAGACGGCATCGATGACACTCGAACTGCCGATGATGTAGACCAGCATGATGACTACATACATAGCCAAGGCCACCAACGGATGCGCAGCCTTGCGCAGACGTTCGTCGTCGGGACGCTGAAAAATGTCGACGCATAGCGATGTTGTGAGCGATGTCATGGCACTGTCGGCACTGCTGAAGGCCGCTGCCACCACGCCCACTATAAAGAGCGCAAACACGATCTCTCCGAGGGTGCCGCTGGCGCATATCGTGGGCAGCAGTTGGTCGCCCTGAGCTGTGATACCTTGCGTCTCGGCATAGCCATAGAGCAGGATGCCGAATGAGAGGAAGAGCAGATTGACCGGTACGTAGAGCATGCCGTAAAGACTCATGTTGAGCTGGCTTTGGCCCAACGAACGGCATGTCAGATTCTTTTGCATCATGTCCTGGTCGAGTCCTGTCATGACGATCACAATGAAGACACCCGAGAGGAACTGCTTGACGAAATGCTGGCGTGAGGCGAAGTCGTTCCACACCCACATACGGCTCATGGGGCTCTGCTTGATGTACTGGCAGGCTTCAGCAGCATCCAGGCCCATGGCCTGCATCACATTATAGATTAGGAATATGAGTGAGAGCAACAGCACGAGGGTCTGCAGACAGTCCGTCCAGACCACAGCACGTATGCCGCTACGGCGTGTATAGAGCCAGATGAGGAGCAGCACGACGAATGCAGTAAACCCGAAGGGCACACCCATGGTGTCGAGCACCACATGCTGGAGGATGAGGCAGACGAGGTAGAGGCGCACGGCAGCACCCGTCAGTTTGCTCAGCAGGAAGAATGAGGCACCAGTGCGGTAGGCCGTCAGTCCGAAGCGTCGGTCGAGATAGCCATAGATGGTGGTGTCATTGTTGCGGTAGTAGATGGGCAACAATACGAAGGCCACCACCAGATAGCCCACGATGAAGCCCAGGCACATCTGCAGATAGGTCATACCCGAGGCGGCCACCCATCCAGGCACACTCACAAAACTGACGCCTGAGAGTGATGCTCCGAGCATGCCGAAGGCCACTGCCCACCATGGTGAGCGTCGCTCGCCGGTGTAGAAGGCTGCGTTGCCATCCCTGCCCACAAGGCGCGATACGAAAAACAGCAGGACAAAATAACCTGCTGCAATGATAAGTGTAAGCATAAGTGAGAGTATGCGTTAGTCCTCCAGTTCGCTGAATCCCTCTTCGCCGTCTCCCTTGACCTCTGCCTCGGGTGAGTAGCTACTGTAGAAGGTCTCGTCGTTGTCCATGTCCTCGTCGTCGTCTTCCTCGTTGCGCTTCTTGGGCAATTCCTCGTCGTCGGTATCCAGGAGGGGATTGCCGTCCTCGTCGATGGCCTGCTGTTCGGCCACAAAGCGGAGCTTCTCGGGAGCCTCTTTCTTCTTGGCAAAGATAGCCTCGGTCCATGTGCCCTTGGCCACCTCGAGGTAGTCGAAGCCCTGTGCCACCTTGCGCTCGAGGGTGCCACCGGGAGCATGCATGCGGCTTGAGGGTAGGGTAGAGGTGCTGATGTCGAATCTCGACTCGATGATGTCCTTGACGGAGAGCGAGATGCTGTCCCATCCACCGCCGAAGTTACGGTCGATGAGCTCGAGCAGTGTAGCTGCTGTGATATGGGTGATGTTCTCGTAGCTCAGGTCGTTGAGGCTGCGTATCACCTTGCGTCGGATGGCAGCCATGCCGCGTTTCTTGTCGCTGCGCACCACCACGGCCCATTCGCCATTCTGATACTTTTTGACATCGCGGGGATCCTCGGGATTGAAGTGTACCACTTCGAATGCCACGCGGATGGTGTTGATTACCTTCTCCTCGCAGTTGGCAAACTCGGGATCCTTGCGGTCTTCCTCCCACAGTTTTGCAATCTCGTTCTCATCAATGTCCCATACATTACTCGAGTTGAGGTCGAGTACTGATTCAATGCTGATACTCTTTTTTGCCATTTATTGTCGATTACTTTTATATTTGCTCTGCAAAAGTAAGAAATTTCCCACAACCTACACACATTCCCTCACACTTTTTTCGGCATTCCTCTTGCAAGATAGATGATAATACGTACCTTTGTAGTCAAATTCTCAACCCAACTATAATGAAAATAGAGACACAGACAGCACAGCCCACCCGCCCCAGAGAGAAGCAGAAACCTCAGACCAAGACCCACTGGGGCTGTATATTCTTCCTGCTCATCCTCCTGGCTGCAGGTGGCGTAGGTGGATTCTATGCCTACGAGTTTATGCAGCAGAAGGATCTGGAACGTGCAGAATACCTCAAACTCAATGGCTGCACCAACCCTGAGGTGTACAACAACTTCATAGCCCGATTCCCCAACAGCAAGTATGTAAATAAGGTGCGCGAACAGCTCAAGCGCGTCAAGGGCGAGGACGATGACTTCCGTCAGGTGCTTCGCTCTGACAACATACATCAGATACGCCGCTACCTCATAGCCCATCCCGACACACGCTTCCGTCGCGAGTGTGAGGTCAAACTCGACACACTCGAGTACAAGGAGGCCATCGAGAGCAATTCGCTCGAGGGACTGCGCGACTATATCTCCACCCATCCATCGAGCCCCTTCCTCGATGCTGCACGTTCGAAGGTGAAGGAGCTGGAGCGCAACACCGTGAGTGACCAGGAGAAGTCGCGCATACGCAATGTGGCAGACCGCTTTGTCTATGCCATGAACAATGGCGACGACACGGGTCTGGGCTACATCCTCGATGTCAACTTTGCCGAATTCAATGGCCGCGACACTACGGCTACCTCCTTTGGTCGCGACATCATGGTCTACGTCAACGAGCAGATATTCATGCAGGATGAGGCTTATCTCATCGCTCTCGATGGTCCGGTATCGGCCACCAAGGTGCCTGTCGACGAGATCAACACCTATCGCTACGATGTCAGCTTCCGTCTTCGTCTCTGTCGTCAGGAGGAAGATCAGTTGCTGTTTACTGGTCAGACCCACACGCTCCGTGGCACACTCACCAATCAGTACCAGTTCACCAGACTTAGCCTTGAATGACCCCACGCCTCCACATAGCCACCCTCTGCGTGTTCCTTCTTGTGCTCACTGCCTGTGGGTGGGACAGTAGTGATAAGTCTGCCCCACGTATTTTCTCAATGCTTCGCTCAGTCAGTCTCTCCTCCGTGGGCGCCTCATAGCCTGCATCGAGGCTTTCGACTTGCTGCATAAGCTCTCCAATGTGCGCTATGAGGTCAATGCCCAGGGTCGCACCACTACGCTCTACAGCACCTTGCCTCACTACACCATGCTATGATTTAGCGGGTAGATTGGGTAACAACGGAACGAACGGAAAGCCCCCTCTAACTCCCCCAAGGGGGA
>CALZKW010000128.1 GCA_945788095.1 uncultured Prevotellaceae bacterium
AGGACAGGGACATCGCCCCGAAAGAGTGAACCAATGTACCTGTCCCTATGAACCTAGTTGGTTGTCGTAGATAACATAGAGTCTCTAATAAAAGTAATTAGAGGACAACAAGTTATGCTTGACAAAGACTTGGCAACGCTATATGGAGTAGAGACAAGAACTTTGAACCAAGCAGTCAAACGTAACATTCAGAGGTTCCCTTCTGATTTTAGGTTTCAGTTAACAATGGAGGAATGTTCAAAATCACAGATTGTGACTTTGAACGCAGGACGAGGACAAAAAGCAAAGCGATCCAATGTACCTGAACCTATGAACCTTGCTTGTGACATAACTAAAGAAAGGAATAACCTTAGCGGCAGAGCAACACCTGCCACCCATTGCAGCAAAGCGTGAGGGAACTATCACGATTGGCAGAAAACGTAGCAGGATAACTATCTATGAGATACCCGTCAGTGTGCTGCTCAATGGAATAGACAGCAGTAGTGTCTATTTTGTCGAACCTTTGACCTTCATTTATGTCGAAGGTTGTTACTTCTTCCAGAACAAGCAACTGCGACTCTGTGAAGTGAAGCATACTCTCAGACGAAAAGGAGAAGAAAGAACCCTGTTCCTTGTACTGTGCGATGCTCCAAGTTCCCAAGGGCAACTGGGTGGATGCCTCCACCATTCTGTCCTGGGAAGGTGCCAGAACCTCCTCGTCCTCTTGTCCACAGGATATGAAGACAAGAGAAGCGAGGAGAAACGGCGTGATATAGTATGGTAATCTCATAGTTGCGAGTCAAATAAGCGATGATGCAAGAAGAGCATGGAGTAGTAAACTGCTGTCTTTCACTCGGCTCTGGTAAAACCTTCATAGGAACAAACAGAGAACTAAACCCCCATGCTCGTGTATAGATAAAGTTCGATACAGCATGGGGCTATACCGGCAAATTATCAAATACACAAGATGGGCGTTAAAGTTGACCTGTACCTCCTATTATTCAAAGTTTACCAGACTTTAGTGAAAAGGAACAAGGCAATATAACGCCTTCTTGGATATGCGGCTGTCTAGTGCTTTTGACGGCACACGCTCCGCAAATCAGGTGCAAATTTAATAAAAAGAACGCAAATTAGAGACAAAACATACCTGAAAATATATAAATAATAAGCATTTTGCATTTTTTGACTCTATTTTCGCTCAAATATCAGATAATTACATAGTCAATGCCATTGAGATAGCTCTGACGCTCACGGGTTATGAGTATTTTGAGTAATTGAGTATTTGAGTATTTGAGTAAAAAAGGTGGGTTTTTCCCACCTTTTTCATGTAAAAATCTGAAAAAATACCTATAATGGTTTTACAAGCTCGTAAATAACCGTATCTCCATCACCCGAAGCCGTGCATGGAATACACTCGCAATTAAGATTGCGGAAAAAGCAATGAGTGCAGGTCTTGGTGAACGTACTGACCCGAAGCAGGTTGCCCCTGAAGTTGATGACATCGCCAACCTTTGCATTTTTAAATATTCCTAACTCTTCGGTATATTCGAAATAGACATTGTCCAAGTCGTTTCGCTCACTCGCCTGGCATGGTATATTCCTGCAATTATAGATATTGAAAAAACATTTCTCGCAATCCTTCTTTTCTTTCCACGGCTTGACAACAAGCTCAAAAGACCCATATTTTATAATCGAATTAACTTTTGCCTTGTTCATTTTATTTGCCTCCCAGATTTAAGTTATAAATAAAACCGATAATCTTATTGGTGTCGAGTTTTAATTCCATTAATGCAATTGTTTGAAGTACATAGTCAGTCACAACCCTATGGCGTTCGCCCTCCGATGCTGGCAATGGCAGAAACTCCTGTAAATGCAAGCCGTCCCTTGCTGCCTTTTGCTTATAATAAGCAAATAAAGTACTATTATGGTCACATAGGTCTGCAAGAAACGAATAAGCGCAGAACACTTCAGGGGTTGCGTTGTCCACGATACTTTTTGTAAAATCTGATACGTTCATAGCTACTTAATTTCTTTTTAAAAACTTTGTGGCAAAAAGTTATCACAGTATCGAGTGCCGCGCAGAAACGCAGGTAGTGTATGGCGGTGTCTATGGCTATACCCACCTCCTTGGGCGGTATCATATCAATCTTGGCACCTCGCCTCCAACGCTGATAGTTATGGAGAGCAGTACAGGGGACAGGTCAGTGTCCTGCGGAAAAGCCTCGTCTCGCTCGTAGCCTGAGAAAAATGGGTAGGACACTGACCTGTCCCCTCTCCCGCCGGAGTAATCAACTCCCAACTCACGGCTTATCCTCGTCGGGGATTCATTGGTAACTATTCGCATCATTTGTATGTCGGTTAATCAATTCGAGGGCAAAAGCAGGCAAAATTTTGGAACTAAAAGAAGAAAATACGTTAAATATTGTTAAATAGACGTTTTTTTTCAGTTTGGGGCAGTTTTTGCAGTTTTTTGGGCTAAAATTACTCAAATACTCAAATACTCAAATACTCAAACGACTTTTAAAATGGGGGGGGGGAATAGTGGGGGCGGTTCATCTTAAAATTTTATTTTATAAAATTTTAAATATATATATATATAAAATTTGGGGAGGAGTTGTCGAAATTTGAGTATTTGAGTATTTGAGTATTTGAGTAATAAAAAGTAGGCTTTTAGGAAGTTATTGGCTGGCTATCTCCTGAACTTTGCGCACCCGTTTTAACCAATTCTGGTAACTCAAAAAAATATTTCTGCGCACCCCAAAATGACCATTTAGGTAGCCTGTTACTAAATTAAGAAGGGCAACATTTTGCCCTCGATTTGGCGGCAATAAAAAATTGTCGTACCTTTGCACCGTGATCACACAAGTCAACCTATTCGTTAAACTAAAACCAAAGTCCATTATGGGAAATATTGTTTTGCAAACTTCGTCACGCAATGTGAATGGTGAGGAGCGTATTACCACTAATCGCGTCAACTACTCGACCATCGGCTCAGACCTTATCTGTGCGCGTGTAGCTCAGACCGCCAACATCAAGGTGACTACCGTGAAGAGTGCCCTGCTGGGCATCAAGGAGGCAGTACGTTACTTTGTCCTCAACGGCCACAGCGTCAACCTCGGCCCCTTTGGAATCATCGGTGTCGCAATCAGTGCCGACACTGTAGCCAAGGCTTCGCAGGTCAACCGCAACCTCATCCGCGGTATCTCTTACAGCTACCGCCCCTCTACGGAGATTAAGAGCCATCTGGCCAACATCAAGTTTTCTTAACCCCTAAAAACATACAACTATGAAAACAGGGTAAAATCGCAGTCAATTTCGTAATGCAGCGTAACGCGCTGCTGGGTTGCAACCTCTATCAGGCACGTCCCGACATCTACACTCAGATCGAGCACGCTGCCGTTGTCACCTACGCAGCCAAGGCTGCCGGTATTCATGAGAGTGACATGCTCGCCACGCTCGAGGCTCTCGTGGATGCGTTCTCATACTACGTCTGCAACGGCCACAGCTTCAAGCTGGATGGTGTCGGCACTTTCTCGCTGAGTCTCAGCGCAGCCACCGCCGACCCGACCAATCCCGTTGCAGCCACAGGTGCAGCCGCCGTGCAGTCGCTCGGTATCAACTTCCTGCCCGACAAGGCACTGAAGGAGTTGCTTACCAACACCATCATCGCGACCAAGACCAGTAACCCCAACAGTCTGGCAGAGATGGAAACGCCTTTCATCTCTTCCATCAGCTCCGAAAATTACGGTGTATCTCTCTTCGGAATGGGACTCACCAAGGGCTTCTTCTTGGAGAGGGGAACCATCACCGTCAAGGGTTACAATCTGACCAAGACTACCAAGGTAGTTGTCAAGGGTGACACTGACAAGGTGGCCAACCTCGTGCCTTCCATGATCAACAAGTCCCAGACCGTGGCACTTTGCAGCTACAGTGGCGAGCCCATCGAGCAGGTCAACAAGGTGGAACTCTACGAGGGTGCTACGATGGTAGCTGAGTTCAATATCTCAGGGTCAGCCACCGCTGGCCTGTCGGTTCAGATTGGTTCTAACGTGATTGCGTCTGGAGCAGTTGTAGCCGCCGGTTCATACACCATCACGGTGCGTGGCACTGAGGTCAACACTCTCGCTGTCAAGCTCGACGATGTGCCGCTCCCTGCATACACCAGCACTGCCAGCAAGGTGACTTTCACCAATGTGTCTCTCACTCAGGGTACGCACAAGCTCACGGTCGGTGAGGTGGAATACACGCTCAACGTCACGGCTGAGGCACAGCCCAACGTGACCAGGCTCACGGCCAACGGTATCACCGTTCCCAACGGTGGCAGTAGCACGATGCGCTCGGGTGATTCGTACACCATGATTGCATCAGGCAACAACCTGAACCTGCTTTCTGCCAGCGACATCACCACGACTGGCCACCTGACCATCAGCAATGTGACCATCAGCTCTACTCAGGTGCAGTTTACCTGCACGGTGGAAGCTGACTATACAGGTGCTGCCAGCATCAAAATCGGTAACTACTTTACCGTCAATGTTACTGTGTCGGATGCCGAACAGAGTATTACCGCGATTGAGGGTGTGAGCAACAATGGCTCAATCACTCACTCAGGTAGTGCAAGTCTGACCATTGAAGGTAACTACGACCTCAGCAGGGTCAAGGCTTATGTGGCTCGCAAGAGCAACCCCTCTGCCGCCTCTGAGTCAGCTGGAGTCTGGATCGATTTGGACAGAAAATGGCTCAAAATCGACACGTCCAAGGATAGCGGTCTGCAATATAACAGCATCGTCTATCTGCGTGACGGCGACACCACGCTCTTCACGCTCAATATCACCTACCAGCAGCAGGAGGAGGTTTACGAGTAAGTGAGCTATGAAAAGTAAGGTAGCCATATTGTCATGGGTAGCCGCAATGGTATTTGCAATCTGGGGGTTCGTTGTGCCTCCCAAGGGGAGCATTGATTCCAGCGTACTGATACTCATTGCCCAGTTGTTGGTACTTTGCGCTACCTTCCTCGGAGTAGAGTCATACGTCAACTTGATTGACCGCAAGTTCTTTCAACACAAGGAGGGAGGGGGCAAATAGTCCCCTTCCTTTAAAATCAAAAATCAAATTCATGAGCAAGAAACCTCTCGTATATCTCGATTATGGCCACTACATAGGAATAAATGGCCATTGCAGTCCTGACGGACAGTTACACGAATATCTCGTAGTACGGCAAATAGGCAAATATCTCAAGGAGAAGCTGAAGAAAGCTGGCATTGCTGTCCGCATAACTCATCCAGAATTGTTTTGTCTTGATTCAAGGGAAAATGATTTGTCTGAACGCTGTATTCGTGCCAATAATTGGTACTCGAAGGACAACACAGATCATGAGTGTATATTTGTGAGCCTACACACTGACGCGGCCGCTTCAATTGGTTGGTCAGATGCCAGTGGTTGCACCTTCCACGTTTGCAGCAAATGCAGCGTCAAGTCAAAAACACTCCAAGGTAGTTATCTTAGGATGTTTAACTATTACAACCTGTTAGGCAATCGCAAAGGGGCTGCACGTGTCAACGACTTCTATGTATTGAAACATACCAAGATGCCAGCTATTCTTGTGGAAAACCTTTTCATTACCAATAAAGATGATTGCAAAGTACTTTCAAATATCAATGAAGATAATCGTCTTGTTGTGGCTCATTTCGCTGCCATACGTGATTACTTCGTGTCGATCGGCGCGGACTTGTGAAACCACTATGGTCAGTGACTCGATTCGCATAAACAAGTTTGAGTTTGCCGAAACAGACATTGACAGCATCACCATTGTACGATTCGCGTACAACTACGATACCCTGCCCACCACAAGCATATCGAAGCCCTCGCACAGAGTTCGCAAGAAAGACACTACTTCCGTAGTCACCATCTACGGAGTAAAACAAGAAAAACAAAGTATCCATCAAGAAGAAAAATCTGCCACACAAACCACAAAAGAAACACAGGAACATCAGGATAAAAGAGGCAATACAGTGTTAGTTAGTTTCATGTTAATTGTGTTCATAACGTTGATTTTGAGAAGTAGGCGATGACGCTGGGAAGCGTTGTCGCCTACGCTTTTTTATATTATTTATGATTTGTACTAAAATAACGCCACTTTTTGAGTGATTTTACTCAAATACTCAATTACTCAAATACTCAAATACTCAATTACTCAATTACTCAAATACTCAAAGCAGGTAGAATTTCACTGCCAAGTTGGAAGGGAGTTTACCGCAATAACATCACAAGCCCAGGGCATTGCCCCGGGCTTGTGCTTTTGGGCTTTCAGCCCGAATGATGAACGTAGCCCCTACCCTGATGCATGTTTCATGAACCCTCTCGTATTCCCGTTCCCCGAAATGGCGCATTATCCATGTCTTTCCCACCTGTCTGGCACCCAAGATAACAAGGGGTTTGCGGTCTTTCCTATTCTTCCAGGCAGTTAATTGGCTGTATATCTGTCTTTTCATAATACAATACGTAGTGATTTCGGATGCAAAATTACACTTTTTCGATGATATATACAAGAGAAAACCACATTTTTTCGATGATTCGATTTGTTAAAACCTACACTTTTTCGATGATAAGCGCATTTTTCAATTGATAATTGGCTACGCGGAGAAAGCACGTTGGACTGTATCTTTTTCTTAGTTTTGCACCCGAAATAGCGCGGAACGGTGATTGAATTTCCTTGCTACCCAATCAGGACGCAGACCTGTCCCTTGTCCCCGTAAGATTTACGTTAAAAGTTAAAGCAAAATCCCTTCAAAGCTAACTTATAGAACCTACCTTAAGGGAGTTTACCGCAATAACATCACAAGCCCAGGGCATTGCCCCGGGCTTGTGCTTTGGGCTTTCAGCCCGAATGATGAACGGGGTCTTCCCCCTGATGCATGTGTCATACTACCCGATGACCACACGCGTCCAGCCGTGGATATCGGGCTCCGTGCCGTACTGTATGCCACGAAGGAGGTTGAAGAGACGCTCGGAGACAGGGCCGGGCTGGTCGCCGAAGACATAGCTCTGGCCGGTCTCTACATCATCGATGCGTGATATGGGCGAGATGACGGCTGCCGTACCACAGGCACCGGCCTCCTCGAAGGTTGCCAACTCCTCCTCGGGGATGGCACGGCGCTCCACCTTCATGCCCAGGTCCTCAGCAAGCTGCATGAGGGACTTGTTGGTGATGGAGGGCAGGATGGAGGTGCTGCGGGGAGTGATGTAGGTGTTGTCCTTGATGCCGAAGAAATTGGCGGCACCCGCCTCATCGATGTATTTCTTCTCCTTGGCATCGAGGTAGAACTCGCAGGCATACCCCAGTTCGTGCGCCTTCTGGTTGGCACGGAGACTGGCGGCATAGTTGCCACCCACCTTGTAGATACCCGTACCCAGCGGGGCGGAACGGTCATAGTCGCGGATGATGACGTAGGGATTGGCATAGAATCCTCCCTTGAAATACGGGCCCACGGGCGTGACGAAGATGACAAAGAGGTATTCGTTGGCAGGATGCACACCCACCTGGGCACCTGTGCCCACCAGCAGGGGACGGATATAGAGCGTGGCCCCACTCTCGTAGGGAGGAATGAAACGCTCGTTGAGGCGCACCACCTTATCGACCATCTCGTTGAACTTCTCGGTAGGCAGTTCGGGCATGAGGATGCCACGGCAGGTACTCTGCAGGCGTGCTGCATTCTCGTCGCTGCGGAACACACGCACCTTGCCGTCAGGACAACGGTATGCCTTGAGACCCTCGAAAGCCTCCTGGCCATAGTGCAGGCACGTGGCAGCCATGTGCATGGGAATCGTTTCCTCGCTGCATACCTCAATCTCGCCCCATGCGCCATTGCGGTAGTAGCATCTCACGTTATAGTCGGTTTTGCGGTAGCCAAAACCAAGGTTGGACCAATCCAGTTCTTCCATGATAAATATGTTTTTGTTAGTTATTCTCAGTGCAAAGTTACATTTTTTTAATGAAACGACAAGAGGATTTGGCCATAAATAGCCAAATAGCGTTCAGATTTGTCAAAATGGCACCAAAATGCAGCCTTCGGAAGACAAGTGTTCAGGCAGAACTCACTCGGCAGCGAGGATTTTCTGCACCTGCTCGTCAGCCTCGGTGAGCTGTTTGCGACAAGAGGCTATGAGTTGTTTGGCCTCGCGCAACTTGTCCGCCAGGGTGTCGATGGGGAGGTCACCGCGCTCCATCTGCTGCGCAAGTGCCTCCAGTTGTCTGATGGATTCTTCGTAGGACATGGGATAAGGGGTTAAAGGGTTTATAGGTTATAGGTTATAGGTTATCGAAGGGGTTATGGTTCGGTTTTGAGGCTGTATTCGGGTTATGGTTTTGGGGTTATAGGTTATTGGTTATTGGTTAT
>CALZKW010000129.1 GCA_945788095.1 uncultured Prevotellaceae bacterium
GAAATTTGCATTGCTTATGTCAACTTATGGTCAGCTATACTCATATCACTTCGCGTCTTCGTGTGATTAATATTTTCCGTTCGTTCCGTTGTTAAACCATCCCCGCATCTCACCCATAAACTCCAATTTATCTGAATGCACCCCCAATCCCGTCTCTATTTTATCCATTCTCTATATCCTCATAAATTAGGATTGCGGGGGAGAGGGGGGCGTCGTACCTTTGCACCATGAAACCAAACAGATCATCATTTATGCAGAGAAGACTGAGCAATTTGGCTCTGATGACCCTTGCTGCAGGCATTAGCCTGCAGGCCGGGGCCGAGGAGATGGACACCACACACGTGACACACCTGAGAGAGGTGGAGGTAACCTCCATCAAGGAGAAGGGACAACTGAGAGAGCAACCCGCAGCTGTGTCCGTCATCACCGGACAAGATATGGAGGCCGCACATGTGGACAATCTCAAGGGTGCATCCACACTGGCGCCCAACCTCTTTGTGCCCAACTATGGCAGCCGTCTCACCAGTGCCATCTATATCCGTGGCATCGGTAGCCGCATCAATACACCCGCTGTGGGACTCTATGTGGACAACATACCTTATGTAGACAAGTCGGCATTCGACTTCAATCTCGCCGATGCAGAGCGTATCGAGGTGATGCGCGGTCCGCAGGGCACACTCTATGGTCGCAACACCATGGGCGGACTCATTCGCATCGAGACCAAGAATCCCTTCCGCTACGAGGGCACCGACCTGCGCCTGGGCTATGCCTCGGGCAACAACCACCGCAATGCTTCGCTGACCCATTACCATCGCCACAGCGACACCTTCGCCTTCTCGGCCGGAGGCTATTACGAGGGCAACGAGGGCTTCTTTGAGCACGACGTCACGGGGCGCGGCGTAGAGCGCATGAACTCCGGCGGCGGTCGTCTGCGTGGCATCTACCGCCCATCAGAGAGTTGGACACTCGATATGAGTGCCAGCTACGACTTCAACAAGGAGGGCGCCTATCCCTACTACTACCTTGGCTCTCTCACCGCCACGGAGCAGTATCCCACCCTCGTGGGCAAGATTACCAACAACCGCCAGAGCACCTACCGCCGCAGCATGACCAACCTCGGAGCCAACCTCGAGCACAAGGCCGAGCGCTGGCAGATGAATGCCGTGACGGGCTATCAGCAGCTCAAGGACCGCATGTTTATGGACCAGGACTTCATGCAGCCCGACATCTATACCCTCGAGCAGCGTCAGCGCATCCACACGCTGAGCGAGGAGGTGACCTTCAAGAACCGCACCCAGGGCCGATGGGACTGGATTACGGGTGCCAACATCATGTATCAGTGGCTCCACACCTCTGGGCCAGTCACCTTCTGCAGCGACGGTGTGAAATGGCTTGAGCAGAACATCAACCGTATGTTCCCCACCAGTCCGGCCATGCAACTCACCCTGACCGATGCTGAACTCAAGATGGGAGGTTCATTTGACACCCCCACCTTCAATGCCGCACTCTTCCATCAGTCCACCTACCGCTTCACCAAGGGCCTCTCAGCCACACTGGGCCTGCGCCTTGAGTACGACCACCACCGCATCGACTACCAGGCACCTGCCACCATAGGCTACGACTTCCGCATGACACAGATGGGCGTCAACCTCACAGGTCGCCAGATCACCATCGACGACTATGACGGCACAATGAAGCACGACTACCTGCGCCTGCTGCCCAAGTTGGCAGTCAAGTACGACTTCGATCGCGACAACAACCTCTACCTCACCGTATCGGAGGGTATGCGCAGCGGCGGCTACAACGTGCAGATGTTTTCCGACCTCCTCGAGGGAGCCATGCGTGTGCACATGGTGGACGATGTGAAGCAGGGCGTCTTCGACTACCTCGACCAGGTGATGGGCGGCAGTCCGATGGTGGGCGGCATCAAGCAGACCATAGCCAACTCGCTGCCTCAGACCACCATGCCCGACGTGAAGGCTGTGACCTATAAACCCGAGTATTCGTGGAACTTCGAGGTGGGCACCCATCTCACCCTGGCCCAGCGTCGCCTGGCCCTCGATGCCTCGCTCTTCTACAGCCGCATCTACGACCAGCAGATAGCCCGCTTTGCCCCCTCGGGCATGGGACGCATGATGGTCAATGCCGGCGAGAGTGAGAGCTGGGGCGGCGAGATGAGCGTGCGCCTGCAGCCCGTGGAGCCCCTCCTCATCACGGCCAACTATGGCTACACGCACGCCACCTTCAAGAAGTACGACACGAGCAATGCCACCAGCGGCGCCGACTATAGCGGCAACTATGTGCCCTTCGTGCCCCAGCATACGCTGAGCGCCGATGCGCAGTACACCTGGACCACCCGCTGCCCATGGCTCAAGGCCATCACCCTGGGCGTCAATACTCAGGCAGCCGGCAGCATCTACTGGACGGAGCAGAACAATGTGTCCGAACCCCTCCAGGCACAGCTCGGTGCGCGTCTGGCCCTGCAGCTCAAGGGAGTCACGCTCACCCTCTGGGGCCGCAACCTGACCGACAATCGCTATTCCACCTTCTACTTCGAGAGTGCCGGCCGAGGATATGCTCAGCGCAGCAATCCCCGCCAGGTGGGCATCGACCTAAAGATCCGACTATAAGACTTATTCTCCCTCCCCTCGCCCTAAGTGGGCGAGGGGAGGGAGTGTCATATCCACAGGTGTGTTGCCTAGAATATCATTATGAAATACACACCAAACACCAAATAGACGTTGATTACCAAGATTCAGTTTCCCGATGGTTACGAATACCATCGTGCAGCCTTCTATCTGGCTGCTGAGGAATATGTGGCTACCCGCTATGAGGCTGGTAGCTATCTCTTTACGTGGCAGTTGAGGCCCACCGTGGTGATGGGGCGCAATCAGGTGGCCCATCAGGAGGTGGACATCGACTTCTGCCGCCACCACCACATCGACATCATACGCCGCAAGAGTGGCGGCGGGGCTATCTTTGCCGACGAGGGCAATATCATGGTGAGTCTCATCACCGAGGGCGGTGCCGTGGAACCCATCTTCGAGCGCTATGCCCACAGTGTGGCAGCCGTGCTGCGTGAGCTGGGTGCTCCCGCCATCGTCAGTGGGCGCAACGACATACTGCTCGAGGAGGGAGGCAAGGTGTGCGGCAATGCCTTCTATCATCTCCGCAATCGCAACATTGTGCATGGCACCATGCTCTACGACACGGCCTCCCACCTCATGGAGGGAGCCCTCCACCCCGATGTATCAAAGCTCGAAGCCAAGGGAGTGAAGAGTGTCCGCCGCCGTGTATCCCTGCTCAAGGACTACCTCCCCTTTGGTATTAGCGAATTGCGCCGCAGGGTAGAGGATGGCCTCTCCACCTCCTCTCTTATGCTCACCGCTGCTGACATTGAGGCCATTGAGGCCATCGAGGCCACCTACTATGATGAGCAATACCTCTACGGATCGTCTGCCAAGAGCGATGTCACTCTGGGTGGTCGCATAGAGGGCTGCGGCGAGCTGTTGCTCCATTTCTCCCTGCGTGGCAGCATCATCCACGAGGTTACCCTTTCCGGCGACTTCTTCGAACTCTCGGATGCCCACCAGGCCTTCTCCTCCTGCTTCTGCGGCGCTACCTTCACCCCCGCCGCCATGACAGAGGCAATCAGGCAGTCACATCCCGAATCCTCCATCCGCGGTCTCTCCGAGCAAACCCTCGCAGATATGTTGGCATAGAAATGGACGCTGATGAGGCTCACGAGGTTATGGTTTGTGGGGGAGATTGAGGAACAACGGAACGAACGGAAAACCACCTCTAACTCCCCCAGGGGGGAGAATATCTGATGCGCGGCTACGAATAAATAGCGAACACCTGGAACGCCAACAGAGACATTCGCCTGGAGGGCGATTGTATCGACAACGAAATTTGCATTGCTTATGTCAACTTATGGTCAGCTATACTCATATCACTTCGTGCCTTCGTGTGATTAATATTTTTCCGTTCGTTCCGTTGTTAAACCATCCCCGCATCTCCCCCATAAACTCCAATTTGCATCTCACCTCAATCAACAACAAAGGCAAGCTCCTAAATACTGGGGCTTGCCTTTGTCAGGAATATGTTGAGGAAATGAATGAAGCATTAGAATTCGAGCACGGATGTGCCGTGCACCTTGAGTTCCTTCTTGATCTCAAGTTGGCGGTTGCGTGCCTTGTCATAGTCCTTGTAGCCCATGATGGCCACATAGCGTGTGCCCTCGTGGGTGATAATCTCGGCCTCCTTGATGCCCTTGCGATGCATGCGCTTCAGTCTGCTCTCCACCTCGTCAGCATGCTTCTTGGCGGTAAGCAGTACAGCGTATTTGCAGGTGGGTGCTGTCGACTTCTTGGCAGTTTCGTGCTTAGGAGCTTCCTTCTTAGTCTCCTCCTTCTTGGCAGTCTCCTGCTTGGGGGTAGAGGGTGCTACGACCACGGCTTTGGGTGCTGTGGCCTCTGCCTTGAGGGCTACGCTCACCTGGGGCACAGCAAAAGCTGCGGTCTGCTGTGAGGGGATAGAGGTGGGTATGGTGGTATTGAACATCACGCACATTACTATAGCAGCGGCAGTGGTGGCCACATAGTTGGCCAGGCGGCGGTTGATACGTATGGTGATGTGCTTGGTATCAGCCTTGATGCTGCTGATGGCTACTACCTTCTCCTCGGGCATCATCTGTTCGCTCTCGAGCTTAGCCATGTGGAAGGTGTCGAGGCCATAGAAGTCGGGGGTGGTGCATCCTGCCTCGCAGGGTGAGAAGCAGAGTTTGCCTCCCTCGCGGGTGAAGATACCCATGCTGCCGAAGTCTACGCTGCCCTCAGTGGCGAGAGCCTCGTTGAGTTCGCTGGCGTATGCCACGCAGCGTGCCATGGCCTCATTCTCGCTAATGCCCTCAATCTGGCAGAGTGAACGCACGAAGAGCTGGCTGTCGTCCTTCTGCAGATTGGCATTAAAACGGACAATACGCACGGGTGGGAGGAAGAGTTCTTCCGCCTCCAGGAGCTTCGCATCTTCGACCTGTGTCATGAAGCCGCCGAGGTGGGGCACGATGACACAATCGCTGTGCAGGAGCAGATATTCTATGTGTATAGCCAGTTCGTTCATGTTGCAAAGGTACAACAAATTGTCGACACTCGCATACTCTCTTTTGGCTTATTTTCTTGGCGCTCTTCTGGAGCTCTCTGTTGGTCTTTTGTCAATGGTTTGATAAGTAAGCTATTTACGGCACGAGATTAAAGTGAAATTATTGTGCCTGCCAATAATATGCTGATAACAAGCGGTATGCGTAAATTGAGATTTTAGTTACTTTAATGATAATATAAACCTTTTGTCACAATCTCTGCCAATTCGTCACAGCGTAAGTCTTTGGCATGCAGCCTTGTAGAAACGAGGCCAAAACAAACTAAAACATTTTGCATTATGAATCTCAGCAAATTTACAATCAAGGCTCAGGAGGCCGTCCAGGAGGCTGCCGCCAGAGCACAGTGTGAGGGTCAGCAGGTCATCATGCCCGAGCATCTCATGGCCGGCGTGCTTAAGGTGGGCGAGAATGTCACAGGCTTCGTGTTCCGCAAGCTTGGCGTCAATCTGCCTCGCCTGGAGCAGACTCTCGATGCACAGATCAAGAGTCTGCCCCGTGTCACGGGTGGCGAACCCTATCTCGACCGTACTACAGGTCAGGCGTTGCAGCGTGCCGAGGAGGTGGCATCGCGCTCCGGCGACGATTTTGTCACCATCGAGCATCTGCTCCTCACCCTTGTGGAGGTAGAGAGCGGTGTGTCGCGTATGCTCAAGGACGCCGGTGTCACAGTGCGCGACCTCGAGGCTGCCATACGCGAACTGCGTGGCGGCGAGCGTGTCACCAGTCAGAGCAGCGAGGACACCTACCAGAGTCTGGCCAAGTATGCCAAGAATCTCGTGGACGAGGCCCGCAATGGTAAACTCGACCCTGTCATCGGCCGCGATGATGAGATACGCCGTGTGCTCCAGATTCTCTCGCGCCGCACCAAGAACAATCCTATCCTGATAGGCGAACCCGGTACGGGCAAAACGGCCATCGTGGAGGGACTGGCCCACCGTATCCTGCGTGGCGACGTGCCTGAGAATCTGCGCGACAAGCAGCTCTACAGTCTCGACATGGGTGCCCTCATAGCCGGTGCCAAGTACAAGGGTGAATTTGAGGAGCGCCTCAAGAGTGTCATCAATGAGGTGACCAAGAGCGAGGGCCGTATCATCCTCTTCATCGACGAGATACACACCCTTGTGGGGGCTGGCAAGAGCGATGGAGCCATGGACGCCGCCAATATCCTCAAGCCCGCACTGGCCCGAGGCGAGCTCCGCAGCATCGGTGCCACCACCCTCGACGAGTATCAGAAGTACTTTGAGAAGGACAAGGCCCTGGAGCGTCGATTCCAGAGCGTGCTGGTCGACGAGCCCGACACTCTCTCCACCATCAGCATCCTGCGTGGCCTTAAGGAGCGCTACGAGAATCACCACAAGGTGCGTATCCAGGACGATGCCATCATAGCTGCCGTACAGCTCTCTCACCGCTACATCACCGAGCGCTTCCTGCCCGACAAAGCCATCGACCTCATGGACGAGGCTGCAGCCAAACTACGCATGGAGCGCGACTCGCTGCCTGAGGAGCTCGACGACATCACGCGCCGCCTCAAGCAACTCGAGATAGAGCGCGAGGCTATCAAACTGGAGGATGACCAGGAGAAGCTTGCCCAGCTCAATCGCGAGATAGCCGACCTGCAGGAACAGGAGCAGCAACTCCGCGGCAAGTGGCAGGGCGAGAAGGACCTGGTGAACCGCATCCAGCAGGACAAGCAGCAGATAGAGCAGCTCAAGTGGGAGGCTGAGCGTGCGGAGCGCAGCGGCGATTACGGTCGTGTGGCTGAGATACGCTACGGACGCCTCAAGGCTCTCGAGGACGACATTGCGAGCATACAGACGCAGCTCCGTGAGGCCCAGGGCGCCGAGGCTATGGTCAAGGAGGAGGTCACCGCTGACGACATTGCCGATGTGGTGAGCCGCTGGACCGGCATCCCCGTGAGCCGCATGATGCAGAGCGAGCGTGAGAAACTGCTTCACCTCGAGGATGAGCTCCACCGCCGCGTCATCGGTCAGGAGGAGGCCATACGGGCAGTCAGCGATGCCGTGCGCCGCAGTCGTGCTGGTCTCCAGGATCCCAAGCGCCCCATCGGTAGCTTCATCTTCCTGGGCACCACCGGTGTGGGCAAGACCGAGTTGGCCAAGGCTCTGGCAGAGTATCTTTTCGACGACGAGACCATGCTCACCCGCATCGACATGAGCGAGTATCAGGAGAAGTTCAGCGTCACCCGACTCATCGGTGCCCCTCCGGGCTACGTGGGTTACGACGAGGGCGGCCAGCTCACCGAGGCCGTGCGCCGCAAGCCCTATTCCGTGGTGCTCTTTGATGAGATAGAGAAGGCACATCCCGATGTCTTCAACACCCTCCTCCAGGTGCTCGATGATGGTCGCCTGACCGATAACAAGGGTCGCACCGTCAACTTCAAGAACACCATCATCATCATGACCAGCAACTTGGGTAGCAACATCATCCAGGAGGAGATGGAGCGCCATGGGGGCCATCTCACCGAGGCTCAGAGCGAGTCACTCCGTCAGCAGCTCCTTGCCATGCTGCGCCGCACCATCCGTCCGGAGTTTCTCAATCGTATCGACGAGACCATCATCTTCCAGCCCTTGCGCCAGGAGGAGATTCGTCAGGTGGTCGACCTCCAGGTACAAGCCGTGGCCCGCATGCTGGCCGACAATGGTGTCACCCTCAGTCTCACCCCCGCAGCCCTCGACTTCCTGGCCCGCGAGGGCTACGATCCCGAGTTTGGTGCCCGTCCCGTCAAGCGTGCCATCCAGCACCTACTGCTCAACGACCTCTCGCGCACCCTTCTCTCAGGCACCCTCGACCGCACCCGCCCCATCCAGGTGGATGTCCGGGGAGAGGGTCTCACCTTCGACAACTAAGAACGCTACATACGGAGCACATCCCATCGGTGTGCTCCGTATTTTTTTGGGGGTACGCAAATTATGGTTTATGGGGGGAGAACGCCCCTTCGGGGCAAGAAGTAAAAAAGGGAGTAAAAGGGAAGTTACAAGAACGAAAGTCTTGTTGCGGAAATTACATAGCACGCCCTACTGGGTACGACCCCTATTCAAATTATGGTTTGTGGGGGAGATGGGGGAACAACGGAACGAACGGAAAGCCCCCTCTAACTCCCCCAAGGGGGAGAA
>CALZKW010000130.1 GCA_945788095.1 uncultured Prevotellaceae bacterium
GGGGCGCGCTCGGGACTTTCACCCATTAGATTATGCCCATGTCGGGCAAACAAAAGCATGAAGCACAGGGCGCGGGGCTCTGATGCTTCATGCTTATGGGTTATGAATCTAAAGTCTATTGACTACTTCTTAGCTGGTGTAACCTTCTTGGTTGTAGTCTTCTTGGCGGGCGCCTTCTCCTCTGCCTTGGGCTCTGCCTTCTTGGCAGGAGCCTTCTTGGCAGCAGGTTTCTTGGCTGCTGCCTTCTTAGCGGGTGCCTTCTTGGCAGGGTTTTCCTCCACTGCTACGGGCTTTACCTCGGGCTCAGCGTCGGGAGTGGGTTCGTACTTCTCCAGACGAGCGTTGAGTGTGGCAATCTCATGCTCCTTTGCAGCCAGTTCGTCGCCCTGGTTGCGGATGGTGGTGTAGAGAGCGTTGAGCTCATCATTCTCCACCTCGATGGGGAAGAGATCCTGTACACGCTTGATGAAGTCGCCGAGGATATTCATATAGTTGGTGAAGGCATCGAAGGCGTTGTCATAGAATCCGCGGTACATACCAGCCGCAGCGGGCTTGGTGGAGATGTAGCAGAGGTTGTTGCTGGCCTGGATGCGGTCCCAGTCCTGTTTGATGCGACGGTCCTGACAAGCCAGGATACGGCCCACGGTCTGCTCATTGTAGAGCTTATTGAATGCCTCACGCTGCATACCATTGCCGAGCCAGCATGAGGTGTCGCGCTCCTCGTCGTTCCAGCTCACGGCATAGGGTACCTCGAGTGGAGCCACAGGCTTTGTCTTGCTGATAATCTCGCTTGGGGTAGCGAAGGTGATGCCCTTCTCCTTGGCCAGTGCGGGAAGAGCCTTGAGGAAGTCGAGGATGTGGCTTGAGAGAGGCTGGAAGATACCCAGAGCGCAGAGTTCCATCCAGATGTTGACAACCTGCTCCTCCTGAGGCAACTGGTCGATCCAGCTGATGTACTTGTCGGCAAAGAGGGGATACTCATTCCAGCTGCTGTCGTTGAAGCGGAGTGAGATGTCGTCACTGAGCTTATAGTCGCGGAGCAAGAGGCTGACGCGTGGATCATCGGCGCAGCTGTACACGAAGTGGGGCGACTTCCATCCCATGATGTGCTTGGCACCCTCAGCGAGTACGCCCTTGAAGCCCATAGTGCCGGCGAGCATACCGATCTGGTCGTTGTAGATGAGGTTGGAGTTGCGCAGCACCTTAGGCTCCTGTCCGAAGAGTGCCTTGATCTTCTGGCACTGGCGCTTGGTCTCCTCGATGAAAGCAGGCTCATTGCCCAGAGATGAGAGACCGTGGCTGTAGGGCTCGGCGATGAACTCCACGCAACCCGTATCGTTGAGCTGCTGCAGGAGGTCGATGACGTCGGGAGAATATACCTCGAGCAACTCGAGTGCGACACCGCTCACAGAGAAGGCTACCTTGAATGCCTTGCCATAGGTCTTGCACATGTCGAGCAGCGTGGTGAGTGAGGGTATGTATGAGCGCTCAGCTGTCTCGGTGATGCTACGCTCGTTCTCGTAGTCATCGTAGTAGTAGTGGTCGGTACCGATGTCGAAGAAACGGTAGCGCTTGAGGTGAACGGGCTGGTGTATCTCGAAATATAAACAAATCGTTTTCATTGTTGTATATTGATTATTCGTTAGTTGGTTTTTGATGATTGGGAGGTTGTATCCTGAGTGTCCGGATAGTCCCCGGATAGTCTTGGTTTGTCCGGCACGTCCGGCGGTTACCTGATTATTTGATGTCCTTGACGTCGTTGAGGTATTCGTCTACATTAAACCATCCTCGGCCTACGAGCTGGTTGTAGCATGAGCGGATGCGCCATCCTACCTTCTCCCATGTGATGCGGTCCACCTCGGCGATGCCTTCCTCAGCCAGGTAGTTGTGGAGGGCGTCGTTCGAGCAGATAGAGTAGATGGCATCAGCCATGGCGTCGATGTCCCAGTAATCCACCTTGATGACATTCTCGAGTATCTCGCCGCATCCGCTCTGCTTAGAGATGATGCTGGGACAGCCACACTGCATGGCCTCGAGAGGTGCAATGCCAAAGGGTTCGCTCACGGATGGCATGACGAAGACATCGGAATTCTTGTAGCATTCGTACACCTGCTTGCCTCGCTGGAATCCGGGGAAGTGACAGCGGTCGGCAATGCCATAGGCAGCTGCGAGTTCGATCATGGCATTCATCATATCACCACTACCGGCGAAGCAGAAGCGTATGTTGCGACTGCGCTGGAGCACACGGCGTGCTGCCTCGATGAAATACTCAGGACCCTTCTGCATGGTGATTCGACCCAGGTAGGTCACCACCTTCTCATCGGGATTCTTGTGGGGCACGATGTTGCGGATATCCTCGCTGAGGGGATATACGGCATTGTGCATAGCTACACACTTGCGGGGATCCTGGTGATACTGGTTGATGACGGTCTGACGGGTGAGTTCGCTCACACACATGATGCAGTCAGCATGGTCCATACCGTTCTTCTCGATGCTGTAGACGGTGGGGTTGACCTTACCGCGCGAACGATCGAAGTCGGTGGCATGCACATGGATACAGAGTGGTTTGCCGCTCACCATCTTGGCATGTACGCCGGCGGGGTATGTCAGCCAGTCGTGGGCATGGATGAGATCGAACTCCTCACTGCGTGCCAGTACGCCAGCTATGATGCTGAAGTTATTGATCTCGTCGTGCAGGTTGCCAGGATAGCCACCGGCAAATCCGATGCATCCCATATCGTCGAGACCCTGCATATAGTTGAAGTCAGCATAGATATTGTCGCGGAATCGGAAGTAGTCCTCTGCACTGTGGCCTACCATGCGAGGCTTGATGGCATCATACTGCACATCGCGCCACACCACAGGTACCTGACTCATATTGATAATCTTGAGGAAGTCCTCCTCGTCACCCGTAGGTCTGGGCATACAGAAGGTGGTCTGGATATCACCCTGCAGGCTCAGGCCCTTGGTAATACCATAAGAAGCAACAGCAAGTCCTCCATATATCTTGGGTGGGAATTCCCATCCGAACATTAAAACTTTCATACGTTTTGTTCCTCCTTATTAATATTGGTTATACTTATCAAGCAACTTCACTACGCGCATGATTTCGGCCACGTTCATGGCAAACGAGATAGCACCTCGGCCGTGGAATGGAGGGTTGCCATCGAAGAGCTCGGGCAGCGTACCGATGCAGTGGTAGAAGAGTTCCTCCTCATAACCCACCATCTGGCGCTCCACGAAGCTGAGTCGGCTGCGTCCGAAGACACGCAAACATGCCTCCATATAGAAGCCTGCAAGCCATGGCCATGCCGTGCCCTGATGGTAGGCATAGTCGCGCTTGATCTGAGGTCCGGTATACATGGGGTTGTAGCTGCCACTCTTGGGACTGAGCGAGCGAAGCCCCTTGGGCGTGAGGAGCTCCTTGGTGCAGAAGTCGAGGATAGCCTTCTTCTGTGCCTTGTCGAGAGGGCTGTAGTCGAAGGCTACGGGGAATATCATGTTGGGGCGTACCTCCCACGACATCATCTGGCCGTCTACATAGTCGAGCAGATAGCCATGCTGATTGAGGAAGGTGTCGACGAAGCTCTTGCCTGCCTTCTCTGCCATGGTCTCGAGATTGTTGACATAGTCATCCTCACCACGCTGACGGTATATCTCGGCGCTAAACTTGAGCGCGTTGTACCACAATGCCTCGAGCTCTACGATATAGCCAGAGCGTGGCACGATGGGACGACCGTTGGCCGTACTGTTCATCCATGTGATGGCCTTGTCCATACCACCTGGTGCATAGAGCATGCCATTGTCCATGAGCTGCATTGAGGGGTGCTTGTCATCATGGATATATACCATGATGTCGCGCACGAGTTCGCCATACTTCTCAATACACTTCTGCATGCTGGTGAGCTTGCCATACTGCTGGATACACCATACAGCCCAGAGCAACACGTCGGGATGCTCCATCTCGTAGATCTTGACGCTGAGGGGCTTACCCACGATGAATTCGCGGATACCCTTCTCGGCAGTCTTCATCACGAGTTCAAACTTCTCTATCTCGCCATTGGTCAGAGTCAGACCTGGGAGTGAGATGAACATATCTCGTGCGCGGCACTTAAACCATGGGTAACCGGCCAATACGTAGTCGCCATGGTCGCGGTGTACGACAAACTGATGAGCGCTATTTACAAGGTTGTTGTAGAAATTGTCGCGGGGTGTGCGTACGTTGACCTCAAATTCTGCCAATCCGGCCAAATCCTTGGTCTTTATCTCCGAGAGACCTGCACTAAAGACTACACTCTCACCCTTCTTGATCTTGAATTCGAAGTAGCCTGGCACATAGAGGTCCTCATTGCCGGCATATCCACGCTCCTGCTCCTTGATATATTCGATGCCTCGATACCAGTCGGGATTGAAGACGAATTCGTTGGGGGTGTTGATCTGCATATAGAGCTCGGGGTAACCAGGATACATGCATGTCTTGATACCGCCCTCTACGGGCTGATAGTCACGGCTGGCCATACTGTTTTCGTGGGTAAATTCACGCACACTGCGGAAGGCCAGGTAGGGTGTGAGACGAAGGGTGGTTTCGCTGTGTGCATCCACCAGAGTGTAGCGGATGATGACACGATCCTCGAAGTGCTGAAACACCTGCTCGCGCTTCAATACCACGCCACCTACGCGATAGGTAGTGGTGGGCACCTGAAGGCTGTCAAATTCGCGGATGTACTTATGACCGCGGGGGCTGAAGTTGTCACCCTGATACTTGTGGAGTCCGAGGTTGAACTCTGCACCATGCTGAATCACAGTCGCATCGAGCGAAGAGAGGAGCACATGGTTTTCATCATCAAGTTCGGGCACAGGCACCACGAGAAGGCCATGATACTTTCTCGTGTTGCAGTCTACAAGACTCGAACAAGAATAAGCTCCACTACGATTCGAGCGCAGAATCTCCTTAGGAAGTGAATCCTGCAAGTTCGTCATGAGTGTTTTGTCAAAGCGCAAATAGCTCATAGATTTTATTTTAAGGTTATTACTGATTTTTCATTTCGGTTAGTCGATTTGACGCATCACGCATCAATTGACTCTCAAAGGTACAATTTATTTTTTAGTGGTAAAAGAAAATCAAAGGAAATTACCTAAATTCACAAAAAAAGTTTGCAAAATGCGCTAAAAAGCATTACTTTTACATTATATAACGCATTGAACATACCCTAAACACCTCCATACCGTATGCAACACACACATATCTCCTTCGACGAAGCCTTCGAAATGATGAGCGATCTTCTTGATGGTTTTACACCCGAGCAGATAGAAAAGATTAAGGATAATGCCACGCTCCATACCTACAAGAAGAACGAGATTATCTATGACTGCGGCGAGCACCCCACCTACATGTACTGCTTGCTGCAGGGCAAGGTGAAACTATCCAGAAAGGGCTATGGAGACAAGACCACCATCGTGCAGGTGATCAATCCAATGCAGTGCTTCGGATACAGCGCTGCAATCATAGAGATAGACCACCTGAATATTGCCTCTGCATTCGAGACTTGCACCCTGGCACGTCTGCCCATGCACATCATGATGCCCATGATCAAGAGCAACCCCACCGTGGCATGGAAGTTTATCATCAGCATATCCAAGCATCTGGGTGTCGTGCTGGAGCGCAGCGTGAATATGATGCAGAAACGCATACAAGGACGTCTGGCCGACACACTGATCTTCATGCGCGACAGCTATGGCTACGAGGAGGATGGATGCACACTGGCCGTAACAATGAGCCGCGAGGATATTGCATGCCTGAGCAACATGACCACCAGCAATGTCATCCGCACACTGAGTCTCTTTGCCAGCGACGAACTCATCATGCTGGAGAAGAAGCGCATCAAGATACTCGACGAGGATGCGCTCGTGAGGATATCAGAGTACGGATAGACTCCCCCGCTCCTAAAATAGAAAGATTCTCCCCCCCCGTCACATACTCGAAAGGACATTCAACCCTTTCCGACTTCCCAAAAGAGGGAGCTGAGGAGTGGGGATTAGGGAAACAAAAAGGCTCTCTACCCAGCATTTCCTGTATAAGGGAACTGAGGGTTGAGAGCTTTTATTGTTTAGAGTTTCGTTATGGGATGATGAAATTGACACACTCCTGGATGACGGAGATTTCGAGTGGATGGTTAGGTAGTTTCTTTACGTAGCCATCCACACTAATTTTGGCATTGCCTCTGGAGAGGACTTGTATCTTACTGCGTGTGCGATAAGGTGTCACCGACTTATTATTCAAGAACTTACGCGAGATGAGCATCCACATGCCGCTGATGAGTTTCAGCACTTCGGGTTGCGACACGATGCTAACGTCCATCATGCCATTGTAGGGCACGGCATTGGGCGTGAGTCCGTAGTTGCGGCAGCAGCCCATGCATATGGTCATCATGCTGCGATGGACGGTCTGATGGTTGATGCGCAGACTCATCTGGCACTCCATGCGATGGAAGAGCAGGAGTAGGAAACTGGTGACATAACTCAGGGTGCTTATGCCCCAGAAGCGGTAGGTCTTGTGGCGGAGATTCATGATATGAGCCACGAGTCCAATATTGACGCTATTGAGGAAGTAGCGGCGGTTCTCCTCGCTGGTGCCATCCTCGCTCATACAGCTGATCAGCCCCATATCAACCTGACGTATGCGTCCGCGCACCAGTGCATCCACGGTTTCTTCTTCACGTCCTTCCTCAAAGCCCCAGTAGGCGGCATAGTCGTTGCCACGTCCGTTGGGTATCACTCCGAGGCGTATCTCGCGCAGTTTATCCTCCCCCACAGCTATGATGCCATTGAGAGCCTGATTGAGTGCCACATCGCCACCCACAACAATGATGGTCTTGTAGCCATTGTTGACGAGCATAGTGGTGAGGCGCTCCACGCTGCCACGGGTGTCGCTCTGCACAAAGTCATACTTCACACCACGTGTCTGGAGAGCTGCCTGTATGCGCTCCCATCGGCGGTGTGTCTTGGTGATGCCCTGTTTGGGGCAGTATATGATTCCCCAGCGGTCCATAGATGGTCGGGATGTGTAATTAGGAGTGAGTATTTGTTTAGGGTGTCAGTCGCTGTTCTGACTGGCTATCTGGAGTATCTGTGCCACCTTGTCGGCTTCGCTCTGTGTGCCGTCTATCCAGTGGATGTGTGTGCCGCGTCGCTCCATGCCACGAAACCACGTCATCTGGCGCTTGGCAAACTGGTGGATGGCTATCTCGAGCTGACGTAGCATTTCGTCCTTGGTAAGCTGTCCGATGACATAGAGTGTGACAAACTTATACTCGAGACCATAGTAGATAAGGTCGTCGGGAGTGACGGTCTGCAGGAGTCGCTCTATCTCGGGTATCATGCCTTCCTCCACGCGCTTGGCAAGACGACTACTGATGCGCTCACGGCGTATGTCGCGGCTGACGTCGACGCCTATGGTGAGGCTACGTATGTGGGGGAAGTCGCGTTGGTCCTGTGGATGTGTGCGATAGTATTCCTCTATCTCTATGGCACGTATGGCGCGCCGGGTGGTATCGACGTCGGTGGTGTTGTGCAGCTGTTTGTAGGATGCCAATATGGTGGTGAGTTCGGCCAGTGTCTTATCCTCGAGACTGGCGCGCAACTCGGCATTCTGTGGCACCTCATCGAGGCGGTAGGCACGCAGGACGGATTCGAGGTAGAGTCCAGTTCCTCCACAGAGTATGGGCATCACGCCCCGGCTTTCCACATCATGGTAAGCACGGAGGAAGTCGCGCTGATACTCATAGAGGTTGTACTTGTAGCCGGGATCCACAATGTCGAGGAGATGGTAAGGTATGTGACGGTCGCCCACCTGGTAGTCGCAAAGGTCCTTGCCCGTACCGATATCCATGCCTCGATACACCTGACGGCTGTCTGCCGAGATGATTTCGCCATCGATAGCTGCTGCCAGATGTGCTGCAAGTCGTGTCTTGCCGCATGCCGTTGGTCCGAGTATGGTGATGAGGTTGTGCATTGCTTGAGGTTTTTGAGGGGGCTTATTAATCTAAATAGTCTAAATGGCCTAATTGGGCTTATTGGTCTAATTAGCCTAATTGGACTAATTGGGTTTATTGGGCTAATTGATTATACAGCCCTATGCGTGGGTGAGCTATACCTTATTATTACTGTCTGGGGAAATCAAGACCCTGTAAGGGTCGCTATAGATTAGCGTAGGGTGTCAACCCT
>CALZKW010000131.1 GCA_945788095.1 uncultured Prevotellaceae bacterium
ATGAGATGGTGCAACTGATATATATGAGATGGTGCAACTGATATATATGAGATGGTGCAACTGATATATATGAGATGATGCAACTGATATATATGAGATGATGCAACTGATATATATGAGGCAGTCATGGCATAGTAGTGACCTCTTATCGATAGCCCCTGTTCGAGGCGATACATCGCCTCGCTCTTCTCCCCGTATACACACAAGGCAGCCACCCGCAACAATCTGTGCGGGTGGCTGCCTTGTAGATATGGGGTGGGGGGAGATTACTGCTGCTTGGCGAGGTCCTCCTCGATGAAGCGGAGCAGACGCTCCACGGCTTCCTCTTCGGGGATGTTCTTCTCGATGCACTCCTTGCGCTTGTAGAGGCTCACCTTGCCGCGGGCTGCGCCTACATAGCCGTAGTCGGCATCGGCCATCTCGCCCGGACCATTGACGATGCATCCCATGATGGCTATCTTGAGACCCTTGAGATGGCTCGTGGCCGCCTTGATGCGTGCAATGGTGCCCTCGAGGTCGTAGAGGGTGCGTCCGCATCCGGGGCACGAGATATACTCCGTCTTGGTGAATCGGGCACGTGCTGCCTGCAGGATGCTGTAGGAGAGTTCGCGCACCTGCTCCAGGGCGATGTCGGCACTGTGGTTGATGAGAATCAGGCCATCGGCCAGACCGTCGATGAAGAGCACCCCCGTGTCGCAGGCTGCCTTGAGCTGCAGGGTGGCCAGGTCGTCTTCCTCATACTCCTGGCAGACGATGAGCGGATTCTCGAGACCGAGATTCATCATCGCAAAGGCCAGTGCGCGGTGCTCGCCCAGGCGGTTCGGGGTCTGCGGACGGCTCACCACGATGGCCTCGGGGTGGGCCTTGAGGAAGTCGGCCACCTGGGGCGTGAGTGTGAAGGGATTGGCCACGATGGCTCCGGTCACGGGTATGTGGTCCATCACCACGGGCACCTGTCCGCCGCCTATCTCGCCCACACGTCGCGACTGGCGTCGCTGGGGCTTGAGGTAGTCGTAGGCCTCGGGTATCTGCACATCGTCGGGGATGGGCAGGTCGGCCTCGCGGCGATAGGTGGTCACATAGTCGACTATGGCGCGGGCCACGGGTATTTCCTTCTCGGGCGCTTCGCTCAGCGACACACGTATGGTATCGCCGATGCCGTCCTGGAGCAGGGCTCCGATGCCCACGGCGCTCTTGATGCGGCCGTCCTCACCCTCGCCGGCCTCGGTCACTCCGAGATGGAGGGGGAAGGTCATATTCTCGCGAGCCATAGCGGCCACGAGCAGACGCATGGACTGCACCATGACCACCGTGTTGGAGGCCTTGATGCTGATGACCACGTCGCGGAAGTCCTCCTTGACGCAGATGCGCAGAAATTCCATACACGACTCCACGATACCCTCGGGCGTGTCGCCGTAGCGACTCATGATGCGGTCCGAGAGACTGCCGTGGTTCACACCGATGCGCACCGCTGTGTGGTTCTCCTTGCAGATGTTGAGGAATGGCACAAGGCGTGCCTCTATCTTCTGCAACTCCTGCTGATACTCCTCGTCGGTATACTCCAGGTGCTTGAACTGGCGTGCGGCGTCCACATAGTTGCCGGGATTGATGCGCACCTTCTCGCAGTATCGGGCGGCCACGTCGGCCACGTTGGGATTGAAGTGGACGTCGGCCACGAGGGGCACGTTGCAGCCGGCCTCACGCACGCCGATGTTGATGAGACGCATGTTTTCGGCCTCGCGCGTGCCCTGGGTGGTGAGGCGCACATATTCGCCTCCCGCCTCGGCTATGCGGAGCACCTGGGCCACACTGCCCTCGGTGTCCATGGTCGAGGTATTGTTCATCGACTGCACACGGATGGGCATGTAGCCTCCCATGGGTGTGTTGCCCACCATCACGATGTGTGAGTGGCGGCGACGGTAATTGAATAGTGCCATGTGTTGTTTTGAGGTTTTGAGGTTTTGAGGTTTTAACAACGGAACAAGCAGAAATAGTCCTTTCCGTTATTTCCGTTGTAAAAAAAATCGGCACGAAGGGAACTATTGTTAATTGTCAATTAGTTCACCTTATATTTATACTCGACTTTGGCCAGGTCCGCATTGGCCTTGACAATTTTCTCCTTCAGACCCTCCTTGTAGGCCTTGAGCTTCTGTGCCAGGCCCTCGTCCGAGAGCGCCAGCATCTCGAGGGCCAGGATACCCGCATTCTGTGCACCATTGACGCCAACGGTGGCTACGGGGATGCCTGGAGGCATCTGGATGATAGAGAGCATGGCGTCCAGACCATCGAGCATACCCTTGATGGGCACACCGATGACGGGCAGGGTGGTGCTGGCGGCTATCACTCCGGGCAGAGCTGCTGCCATGCCGGCACCGGCGATGATGACCTTCACGCCGCGGCCTTCTGCATTCTTGGCAAAGTCTTCCACCTCCTGGGGAGTACGGTGGGCGCTCAGTGCGTTCATCTCAAAGGGGATTTCCATCTCGTCGAGCAGCTTGGCTGCCTTCTCCATGATGGGCAGGTCGCTGGTGCTGCCCATGATGATGCTTACTATTGGATTCATGTCTTTATTGAGTTTTTGAGGTTGTTTTAGGGCTATTAAGATTCGAAAAGAGGAGTTAAAGGGAGAGAAGTTAATTATTAATTGTTCTTTTCAATTGATCCACATCGTCGAGTAGAGGATGCTCACATAGGTGGCTATGAGGCCGATGAGGCTGCCCGTCAGCACCTGGCCGAGCGAATGGATGCGCAGCAGGATGCGGCTTGTGGCCACGGCTCCCCACACCAGCAGGGTGAGGCAGAGCCACCACATGGGGTTGAACTGGTAGATGTAGGCATAGGCCAGCAGACTGCCTGTCATGCCGGCAGCGGCGGCCGAGTGCATGCTCACCTTGTGCCAGATGTTGATGGCCGTGCAGGCTATCTGCAGCGCCAGCGATGCCACGATGATGCAGCACACATTGCGGGGCATACCTATATATATGAGCCACTCCAGGCACATGATGTAGCAGGCTATGTTGATGAAGTAGGGGATGACACGGTAGCGCTGCTGACGCAGTTGCATGCGGCTCAGATGGGCTATGCGGCAGTAGAGCATCACGCCCAGATGGGGGATGAGGATGGTGAAGAAGGCCACCATCAGCACTATCAGCACAATAGACCTCAGCAGCAGCAGGCGCTGCGCGAGGCCCAGATAGCCAGTGGCTGTCGTCATTGTGAGCGACAGCACCACGATAAAGCAAAGGGTGGGGTAGTAGCTGGGGCGAAACAGGGTGGAGAGCACCCTGCTCAGGATTATCATACTCTTCATGTCATCTCTTTCGTTTGCTGGCTCCCAGGATGTTCATCTGGTCGCGGTATTTGGCCACTGTGCGTCGGGCCACCAGAAAGCCCATGCGATTGAGTTCCTCAGTCAGGCGCTGGTCGCTCAGGGGCTTGTCCTTGGGCTCGTTGTCGATGAGTTCCTTGAGCGCATTCTTCACCTGTATGGTCGTCACATCCTTGTCCTCCGTGCGTGCCTTGGCATTGAAGAACCACTTCAATGGGAAGGTGCCGTAGGGGGTGTGCACATACTTGTTGCGACACACGCGGCTCACCGTGCTGATGTCCTGGCCCGTCTGCGAGGCCACGTCCTCGAGCGTCATGGGGCGGATCAGGTCGGGATCGCCCTCCACGAAGAAGGGGCGCTGCCACTGGATGATGGCCTGCATCGTGCCCACCATTGTGGCGCGGCGCTGGCGCAGGGCCTCCATAAAGTTGCGGCCACTCTCGGCATAACTGCGGTAGAGGCGCTCTGTGGCCGTGTCTCTGCGCTCACGGGCACGGCAGATGTGCTCCTCCAGGTCATCCATGTCGATGCTCACATCGGCCATGTCGCGGTCGTTGAGCTGCAGTTCCAGGCGGCCGTCCTCGATGTTCACCTCAAAGTCGGGGCGCACTATCTCGTCGTGCTGCTCACCGCCAAATCCACGGCCAGGGTGGGGGATGAAGTAGCGCAGATTGGTACGCATATAGCTGATGTCGGCCTCCGTCAGTCCGCACTCTTGGCGGATACGCTCCCAGCGCTGGCGCAGGAAGTCCTCGTAGTGCTCCTCGGCAAACAGGATGGAGAAGAGCTTGCGCTTGCGCTCCGACTTCATGCGCTGGGCCTGCAGCCACAGACTCTCCCTCACCGAGTGGGCACCAATGCCCGCGGGCTCAAACTGCTGCAGGATGCGCAGTGCGGCTCCCAGTTCGGCCTCGCTCACGTCCATGTTGTAGGTGATATAAAGGTCGTCGCAGAGCTGGTGCAGCGTGGCGTCGATGAGGCCATCGCTGTCCACCGAACCTATCAGATACTCCACGAGCATCTGCTCTCGCTCCCCGAGGGTATAGTCCTGCAGCTGCGCCAGCAGATGCTCACGCAGTGTCTCTTGCTCGGAGGTCTGGCGCTCTGGACCGTCGTAGTAGCCGTTGTTGGCCACGGGCAGTTCGTCGCTCTCGCCATCGTCCTGGCGCTCACTCTCGTCGTGGCTTTCGCCTCGGTCGGGATGCTCGCTCTCGGTGTTGCCAGCCATGCCGCTCTCGTCAGCATCATCGCCGGCATACTCCTCGCCGCTCTCCGTCTTCGTAAGGTAGGGATTTACCATCATTTCCTCGTCGATGCGCTCCATGAGCATGTCCTGAGGCATCTCCAGCAGTCTGGCCTCCAGCACCAGCTGGGGCTTCGTCTTGTGCTTCAGCGTCTGCTTCTGCACCTGCTTTTGTCTTGTGCTCTGTCTGTTCATCATCGGGAATATATGGTTTGCGCTAAAAATGCGTACAAAAATAGCCATTTTATTTCAATGACGCAAAATCTTGTCAGTTAATTCCAATTCTTACTCGCATCTTGCCCAACCTTTGATTAAAAATCGTTAATTTTGCAGCCGAGATACGTATAATCCTAAATTATGGTATAATTATGAATTGGTTACAAAAGCTTTTTACAGAAACTGACGGCATAGGCCACATCGTGCTGCTCTATGCCTTGGTTATCGCTGTGGGAGTCTTTCTCGGACGCCTCAAGATAGGCGGCAAGAAGAACGGCATCTCGCTCGGTGTCACCTTCGTACTCTTCGCCGGTATCGTGGCCGGCCATTTTGGTTTCACCGGCACAGTCAGCACCCTCACCTTCATCCAGGACTTCGGTCTCATCCTCTTCGTCTACTGCATCGGTCTCCAGGTAGGTCCCGGTTTCGTCAGCAGTTTCAAGGAGGGCGGTGTCAAGATGAACCTCATTGCGATGGGCATCATCCTGCTCAACGTCATCTGCTGCATCAGCCTCTTCTTCCTCGTGTTCTACAAGCCCGAACTGCCCATGGCAGGCGAGAACTCCAAGAACCTGGCCATGATGGTCGGTGTGCTCTGTGGTGCCATCACCAACACGCCCGGTCTTGGTGCCGCCAATGAGGCCTGCAGCAGCATCTTTGGCGAGGGCGCTCCCGTCATAGCCAATGGTTATGCCTGTGCCTATCCCCTTGGTGTCGTAGGTATCATCACAGCCACCATCGTCATCCGTTTCCTCACCGGCACACAGCTCAAGAAGGAGCAGGAGGCCATCGAGAATGAGAAAGCTGCCAACCCCCATGCCACTCCTCACCGCATGACCCTCACTGCCAACAACCCCGCACTCATCGGCAAGAGCATCCTGCAGGTGCGTCAGTTCCTGGGACGCGACTTCGTCTGCAGCCGCATCCTTCAGGAGGGCCACATGAGCATCCCCAACCGTAACACTATCCTCGGTCGTGAGGACAAGATGTACATCACCTGTGCACAGGATGACGCCGAGGCCATCATCGCCTTCATCGGTCCCGAGGACAACACCGTGGAGTGGGAGGAGCAGGACATGCCCGTAGTGAGCAAGCACATCCTTGTCACTCAGCCCAGCATCGTGGGCAAGACCCTCGGCGAACTCCACTTCTCGAGTGTCTATGGTGTCAATGTGACCCGTGTGCGCCGTGGCGACATGAACCTCTTTGCTGAGTCTAACCTCCGTCTCATGCTGAGCGACCGCCTTGTGGTCGTAGGTCCTGAGGACGCCGTGGAGCGCGTAGCCCTCAAAATGGGCAACTCGATGAAGAAGCTCGACCATCCCAACCTCGCCGGCATCTTCATCGGTGTCTTCGTTGGTATCATCTTCGGTGCCATACCCATCGCTCTGCCCGGTGTGCCCACTCCTGTCAAGCTCGGTCTGGCTGGTGGTCCTCTCTGTGTCGCCATCGCTATTGGTGCATACGGATATAAGTTCAAGATCAATGCCTACACCACCACCTCTGCCAACCTCATGCTGCGCGAGATAGGCCTGGCTCTCTTCCTTGCCAGCGTAGGCATCAAGGCCGGCGCCAACTTCCTCGACACCGTGATGAATGGCGATGGCCTCACCTACGTATGGTGCGGCTTCATCATCACCGTCCTGCCCATCCTCATCATGGGTATCATTGCCAAGAAGTTCCTTGGTCTCAACTACTGCACACTGATGGGTCTCATCGCGGGCTCTACCACCGATCCCCCTGCACTCGCATTCGCCAACCAGACGGCTGCCAACGAGGCTCCTGCCATTGGCTACTCGACTGTCTATCCCCTCAGCATGTTCCTCCGTATCCTTACGGCTCAGCTCATCATCCTGCTCCTCTGCGTGGCAGGCTAAGCGAATATTCCCTCAAGGGTGTGTCCGGCAGGCATTTAGAACCTGCGGGCACACCTTTTTTCTTTATCCAGGCCCACCTAATGCCATCACGTAATCCCACCCAGTGGCCTCGGTCAAACACTAAATCCTGACACATTGTACTTCAAGCGACTCATACAGTTCTTTCGCACCGACATCTGGACACTCCCCGTCGGTGGTGAGATGGGACAGCAGCGCCGCCGACAGACGCTCTGGCTCAAGATTATGATGGTGGCCGGACGTCACTTCATCCGCAAGAAACTCTTTGTGCGCGATGTTCCGGCTCTCACCTTCGCCACCCTCATGGCCATGGTGCCTGTCCTGGCCCTCATCTTTGCCATTGCCAAGATGATGGGTAGTGACTTTAGTATCGACGACCTCATCGACAGCATCTTCGAGGCTCAGCCCCAGGTGGCCGACACCGTCACCACCTTTGTCTACAACTACCTCGAGCACACCAAGAGCGGCTACATCGTCAGTACCGGTGTCATCATGATGATCTACACCGTCTTCACACTGATGCAGAAGATAGAGACCAGTTTCAACCGTATCTGGCACATACGCCGGGGCCGCACTCTCTGGCGCATGATTACCGACTACACAGCCATCTTTGCCTTCATCGTGGTCATGATATTCATCTCCTCGTCCATGTTCATCGTCCTTCGAGTCATGGCCGACACCCTCGACACCATGCTCCAGACAGGCTCCCTGGCTCGTCGTAGTCTCACCTTTGTGCCCTACGTTTCCCTCATCCTCCTCTTTTATGTGCTCTTCAAGAGCATCCCATCCACCTACGTCAAGTGGCGCTCAGCCATCGTGCCCAGCATCGTTTCGGGTGTGCTCATGGCCGTCCTTCAGTTCTACTATTTCAAACTCCAAATCGGACTGGCCAGCTACAACGTCATCTATGGTTCGTTTGCAGCCCTTCCCCTCTATCTCCTTTGGATGGAACTCTCATGGGCCATCTGTCTCTATGGCGTCGAACTTTGTTACGCCATCCAAAACCTCAGTCACTTCGACTACAACCTGGATGTCTACGACCTCAGCAATGAGCAGCACACCATCGCCTGCGCCGTCGTCATGAGGGAGGTCTGTCGGGGCTTCGACAACGGCGGCCAATGCTACACCCCCGTCGAAATCCAAAACCGCACCATGCTCCCCCAGCAGGTAGTTGATTATTCCCTCGAGCGTCTCGTCGACATCGACATGCTCCGTGAGTACAAGGACCGCCACCACGCCGTACGCTTCACCCCCAGCATGGACACCAACCAACTCAATGTCGGCCTCCTCCTCACCCGTCTCGAGCATCGTGCCTCATGGGAGGACTCCCAGTCTGTCATCCATCTCGACAGCGACCAATGGGGCAGGGTATCCCTGTTCCGCCAAGAATGCCTCGACAAATGCTCCACCATCCTCCTCAAGGATTTATAGCCCCCACCTAAAGCCCCTCCCTCGAGGGGCTTTTTTATAGTACGCTCAGCATGAGCATTAGCTAACGGGTGTAAGTCCCGAGCGAGCCC
>CALZKW010000132.1 GCA_945788095.1 uncultured Prevotellaceae bacterium
TTCGTTCCGTTGTTATACCATCCCCGCATCTCCCCCATAAACTCCAATTTACACACCGGGTATGCTCGGCTCAAAATGACCCATATCTCAGCGCAGTAAGACCCATATCCTGATAGTGTCAAGACCCATATTCTGTCACGCTAAGACCCATATCTATTTAGGTTTTAGGTCGGCTTTCAGACCCTTTAACTCCCCTTTTCAACCCTTTATAGCCCTAAAAGGAAACCCTTTAACTCCCCTTTATTACCTTTTATTACCCTTAAACCCTCAGAAGCGAAGCGACCTAAAACCTACAACCTCTATGTTTGCAACCCGATTGCAGATGGAAAGGCGTAACTTTGCAGACAGAAACATCAAATCAGACGATATGAACATACGCCAATCACTACTCCTCTGCGTCATGGCCGTGGCTGCCATGGCACAGGCACAGACCGACACCACCGCCGTGCACGAGCATGGTGAGAACTGCCAGCATGAGCATGCACACACGCTGCGCGATGCCCACGTGCATGCCTTCAGATCGAAGCGTAGCCGCGGACTCGAGATGAAGGACATCATTAGCAAGCACGACCTGACGAAGGCTGCCTGTTGCAACCTGGGCGAGAGTTTCCAAAACAGTGCCTCGGTCGACGTAGCGTATGCCGATGCCGCCACGGGCGTCAAGATGGTGAAACTGCTCGGTCTCTCGGGCACCTATGTGCAGATGCTCACCGAGAACGTGCCCAACTTCCGCGGAGCAGCCCTGCCCTACGCCCTGGGCTATGTGCCCGGTCCCTGGATGCAGGCCATACAGGTGAGCAAGGGCGCATCGAGCGTGAAGGCCGGTTACGAGGGCATCACTGGACAGATCAATGTGGACTATCTGCGCACTCAGAACGACGACTCCTTCCACGCCAATGCCTATCTGGCCAGCGACCTGAAGCTCGATGTCAATCTCGACGGCAACATCCACCTCAAGAACGATGCATGGAGCAGCGGACTGCTCCTCCACTTCGAGGACCGCGACAGGAGCCATGACGGCAACGATGATGGATTCTCTGACAAACCCCTCATGAAGCAGGTTAACCTGATGAACAAGTGGACCTACGAGGGCGATCACTACACCTTCCACCTCAACGCAGGCTACCTCTATGAGGACCGTGATGCAGGCCAGACCAAGGATTGTGCGCGCAAGCACGCCATGCCCCGATACAGCATCTGCAACAAGACCTCGCGCCTCGACCTGCAGACCAAGCAGGCCTTCATCATCGACCACGAGCATGGGCGCAACATAGCCCTTATGGGTAATTATAGCCTGCATAATCAGGACAATATCTTCGGCAACCGTTCGTGGAAGTACTTCGACGTGGATCAGCAGAACGTCTATGGTGCCCTGGTGTACGAGGAGAACATCACCGACCACCATCAGATCAGTGCCGGACTGAATATCCGCCACGACCGTATGGACGAGAGCTTCTACTGCATGGATCCTCTCAACCTCATCCCCGCCAATCACGAGTTTCGCGAGACGACTCCCGGTCTCTATGCCCAGTACACTCTGCAGCTTCACGATGAGCTGACCCTCATGGCCGGCCTGCGCTACGACCACAGTTCGCTCTTCGGATCCTTCGTCACCCCCCGTGTCAACCTCCGCTACAAGCCCGCAGAGTGGTTCACCCTCCGTGCCTCGGCCGGCAAGGGATACCGCACCACCCATATCATAGCCGAGAACCACATGCTCATGGCCGGAGGTCTCCACATCGAGGTGCCCGGAGGGAAGACGCACTCGCAGGACGAGGCATGGAACTATGGTGCCTCGATGCAGTTCAACATCCCTGTGGGTAAGCGCAAGATAGAGTTCAACGTGGACTACTTCTACACCGACTTCCAGAAGCAGATGGTATGCGATATGGATCAGAAGAGCCTCGGCAATCACCATATTAAGTTCTATGATCTCAACGGCCGCTCCTTCAGCCACGCCCTGCAGTTTGAGGCCAGCGTGGAGCCCATCAATGGTCTGACTCTCGATGCGGCATGGCGCATGAACCGTGTGCGCACCACTTACGCTGACGGCCGTCTGCGTGAGACTCCCCTCACCAGCCGCTACAAGGGACTGCTCTCTGCCTCGTACACCACCGAGGACAAGCTCTGGCAGTTTGACCTCAACTGTCAGCTCAATGGTCCAGGCCGTATGCCCGATGCCTACAAGCAGCTCGACGGCACCATGAGTTGGGACGAGGAGTACAAGACCTTCCCCCAGCTCTCGGCCCAGGTGACCCGCAACTTCGGCAAGCACTGGAGCGTCTACGTGGGTGGTGAGAACCTCACCAACTTCCGCCAGAAGCAGCCCATCATCAATAGCCACACTCCCTGGCAGGATGATTTCGATGCCACCATGGTATGGGGCCCCGTCGAGGGCGCTATGGGCTATGTAGGAATTAGATATAATCTGTAGAAATAAAACGAGAAGATGCAGTCTTGCATCTTCTCGTTTTATTTAGGTATTTAGGTCGGCTTTCAGCCTTTTGAGGTTTTAGGTGGTAGCTATTTAACAACGGAAGAAACGGAATTATATTTTCTGTTTGTTCCGTTGTTAACCTTACAACCTCAAATAAACTATCTCTTCTTCATCACCGCATTGACTACTCTGACAGAGCTGACGAGCTTGTCGGTGGAGGTGAATACGTCGACATTCCACACGTGACTGCTGCGGCCGATGTGAACGGGGGTGGCCACGCCGCGCACGGTGTCGCCCTCGTGGGCCGAACTGACGTGATTGCCGCTCACCTGCATGCCGACCACAAACTCATCGGGCTGGCAGGCACACATACTGCCCAGACCGGCCAGGGTCTCAGCCAGGGCGAGCGTGGCTCCTCCAGCCAGGATGCCAAAGGGCTGGCGTGTGCGGCCATCCACGGGCATGGTGCCCTCTACGCGGTCCTTGGAGGCAAAGGTGTATTGTATGCCGAGTGTGCCCATCATCGTGTTGGCGCTCTGGGCATTGAGGGCATCGATGGGGATGCTGGTGATGCGTACCTCCTCCATGATGGCCTTTTCGATGGCCAGTGCGCATCCGTCCTGGTCATTGGTGAGGGTGGTGAAGTCGGCACAGCGGCGCACAGAGTCCTTGGCATTGCCCATGGCCACACCGGTGCCGGCCATCTGGAGCATGTTGATGTCTGCCTCGCCATCACCAATGGCCAGTACAGACTCGAGCTGGATGCCGAGTATCTGCACCAGGGCGCTCATGGCGTAGCTCTTGCCCACTTGGTAGCCCACGATTTCGAGATAATAGGGATTGGAGTGGATGGTGTCCATCACACCATTGAGGTGGCGCTGCATGTGGTCAGCCAGTCCGCTGAGCTGCTCCTCGTCGTCGCTCACGAGCATAATCTCGGTGGGCCAATGGTCGAGCATGATGCTGATCATCGATTCCTCGCGCAGTTTCATGTTGTTCATCTTAGCCTCGTCGATGATGTGTGGGTTGGTGATGTCGGTGCTGACCACCTCGTCGCCGTCATAGTAGGCCATGGTCATGTTGAGACGCTCGGCTTTCTTCTCCAGATAGGGCACCATCTGGGGGTCGATGCGTCGCTCGAAGACTATCTCGCCACTCTTGGCGCTGGTCACCTGTGCACCGTTGTAGGAGATGATATAGCCATCATGTTCGGCCAGCTGCAGAGCCTTGGCTATGGGCAGTATGCCGTATGTGGGGCGTCCTGAGGCCAGGGCTACACGTACGCCCATCTGCTGCACCTTGATGAGGGTGGCGATGGTGCGCTTTGACAATTCTCTATTGCTGCTGAGTAGCGTACCGTCTACGTCAAGCACTAAAAGTTTGTATTTCATGGTTGATAATGCTGACCCCACCTCTGCCCTCCCGTGAGATGGGGTCTGGGGGATTGTTATACATTCTATATATGTGCCCTCTGTTGTGGGGAGGATGGGAGGGAACCTCGGGGGAGGGCAGGGGGGAGTGACATCTCCCCGGTTCATTATTTCGTGCTACACATTATTTCGCAGAGCTTGTCCTGGAACTGGCGTCCCTGGCTTGTCTTAGCCACGCCCTGATTGATGATGCAGAAGGCAAGCTGGTGACCATTGGTGGCCTCACAGTATCCTGTGAGCGAACTCACTCCTGTCACGGTGCCGGTCTTGGCATGCACGTTGCCCTCGGCTTTGGTGTCCTTCATGCGGCTCTTGAGCGTGCCGTCCACACCGGCTATGGGTAGCGAGGGGTAGAAGACGCTACGTATCTTCGTGTTGTCCCAGGCATGGCGCAGGAATCGCACGAGGAGTTGCGGAGTGACGTAGTCGTAGAGCGAGAGTCCGCTGCCGTCTGCTATCTCGTAGAGCTCGGGCTGGAGGGAGAAGGAGGTGATGAGCTGGTTGACATAGCGTGCTGCATCCTTGTTGGTCACGCCCCGCTTGCCCCCCTTGGCTGCTATGGCATAGAAGAGGCTCTCGGCACAGATATTGTGGCTCTTCTTCAGGATGGGCTGCAGCACCTCGTTGATATTGTGGCTGCGCACCGTGATCTGCTTGGCCCCCTTGAGCGGCAGGGCCTTCTTGTCGACATCCTTGTTGCCCACCCACACGCCGGCGTCTGCGAGGGCACGAATCCAGTTAAGGGCAAAGAGGTCCTCCTTGTTGTACATCAGGGCGGTGAGGGGGCCGTAGTCGTCGTCCCAGCACCATCCCCATCCCATGGGGGCGTCCTTGCGCATGCTCACGTCCATGTAGAGTCGGCCCTGTATGCTGTCCACTCCCATCTGCTTGATGCGTCGTGCCATGGTGCTGAGGTCCTGGTCGCCCAGGAGGGGGTCCATACCTCCCACCACGTAGACGTCGCCGCGGAGTGTGCGCAGCGAGTCGACCACCTGGCCCGTGTAGTAGAGGCGGGTGTCGAAGGTGTAGTTGACGCCCAGGTAGTGGAGCCCGGCCACCGAGGTGATGACCTTCATCGACGAGGCGGGTCGCATGCGGTGAGTCTGGTTGAGGGCAAAGATGAGTTGCTTGTCGGTGAGATCGTACACACAGATGCCCACCTGGGTGGTCTCAAACAGACGTGCATCGCAGGCTTTGGTGAGCCTGTCCTGGAGGCGGAAGAGCCACGTGCCCGAGTCGCCCCTCTCCACCTTATTATATTGGCGGCGGATGAGGCCGGGGTTCTGCATCACCTCCTCCACCAGGTCCTCGCCCTCAGTGAGTGCCCCGCGTGCTACGGGCATCGAGTCGGGGACTGTGGCCTCGGCGTTGTGTGGGTGCTTCTGGTGCTTCTGCGCTGATGCTGTAGTTGTCAGCGTGAGTAGCACAAGGAGCAGTATATAGTGTACGAATCGCTTCATAATTCCGCTATTTGCGCTCAAAGGTAATAAAAAAAGAAATAAAGCACACCTTTTGTGTCCTTCTAATTAACTTTTTTGTAATTTTGTGATGAGTAAGAAACCAAAACACTAATGTCATATAAATGATACGCAAGTTTGATTTTCTCATCATCGGTGGTGGAGTCGCCGGTATGAGTTATGCCCTGAAGGTGGCAGGTAGCGGCAAGGGTAAGGTGGCCCTCGTCTGCAAGACCACGCTCGATGAGGCCAACACGGCCAAGGCTCAGGGCGGTATTGCCTCAGTGACCAATCTGAAGGTGGACAACTTTGAGAAGCACATCAAGGACACGATGATAGCCGGCGATTATATCTCCGACCCTGAGGCTGTCAAGCAGGTGGTCGAGGGAGGCCCTGCCGGTATTGCCGACCTGGTGCGCTGGGGTGTCAACTTCGACAAGAACGCTGAGGGAGACTTCGACCTCCACCGCGAGGGCGGACACTGTGAGTTTCGCATCCTGCATCATGCCGACGACACCGGCTTTGAGATACAGCGCGGACTGATGGAGGCCGTCAGGAGCAATCCCAACATCACCGTACTCGAAAATCACTTTGCCGTGGAGATTATCACCCAGCATCACATGGGCATACGTGTGACGCGCCGCACCCCCGACATTGTGTGCTACGGAGCCTACATCCTCAATCCCGACACTCAGAAGATAGACACCTACCTCTCCAAGGTGACACTCATCGCCACGGGTGGCACCGGTGCTGTCTATTCCACCACCACCAATCCCAATATCGCCACGGGTGATGGCATCGCCATGGTCTACCGTGCCAAGGGCAAGGTCAAGGACATGGAGTTTGTGCAGTTCCACCCCACAGCCCTCTACAATCCCAAGGAGCGCCATCCCGCCTACCTCATCACCGAGGCTATGCGTGGCTACGGCGGCATACTCAAACTGCCTAACGGCGAGGAGTTCATGCAGAAGTATGATGAGCGCCTCTCGCTGGCTCCCCGCGACATCGTGGCCCGCGCCATCGACAACGAGATGAAGATACATGGCATCGACCACGTCTGCCTCGATGTCACCCACAAGGACCCCGAGGAGACCAAGCACCACTTCCCCAATATCTATGCCAAGTGTCTCTCCATAGGTATCGACATCACCAAGCAGATGATACCCGTGGCCCCCTGTGCCCACTACATGTGTGGTGGCATCAAGGTCGATCTCGATGCCCAGTCGAGCATACAGCGCCTCTATGCCGTGGGCGAGTGTTCGTGCACCGGTCTGCACGGCGGCAACCGTCTGGCCAGCAACTCGCTCATCGAGGCTGTGGTCTATGCCGATGCAGCAGCCAACCACAGTCTCGAGGTCATCGACCAGTATGACTTCAACGAGCGCATACCCGAGTGGAACGATGAGGGCACGCTGACCAACGAGGAGAAGGTGCTCATCGCCCAGGACATAAAGGAGGTCAACCAGATTATGTCTACCTACGTGGGCATCGTACGCAGCGACCTCCGTCTGCACCGTGCCTGGGAGCGCCTCGACCTGCTGTATGAGGAGACCGAGCATCTCTTCAAGCGCGTCAAGCCCACCAAGGACATCTGCGAATTGCGCAATATGATTAACGTGGGCTATCTCATCACCCGCCAGGCCCTGGAGCGTAAGGAGAGCCGCGGTCTCCACTACACCGTCGACTATCCCAAGCACGCCTACGATAAGCAGTAATATATCCCTCAGATGAAATGCCCCTACCACGGCCAAGGCGCTGTGGTAGGGGCATTTCTACAATTATTCCCCGATTTGCTTTGTCCATCCAAAGGGAATTCGTAATTTTGCCACACAGTAACCAAATTATTAACTAATAAAAAACACTATGACAAACCCATTTTCACTCGAAGGTAAGAATGCGTGGATCACAGGCGCTTCTTACGGCATCGGTTTCAATATCGCCAAGGCTTTCGTAGCTGCTGGTGCTAAGAACATTATCTTCAATGACATCAACGAGGAGGCCCTGCAGCGCGGGCTGGCCAACTACAAGGAGGCTGGCATCGAGAATGTGCACGGCTATGTGTGCGATGTGACCGATGAGGTAGGCGTAAAGGCTCTCGTAGAGAAGATCCACGAGGAGGTAGGCCAGATTGACATCCTCGTCAACAATGCCGGCATCATCAAGCGCATCCCCATGCACGAGATGAAGCGTCAGGAGTTCCAGCAGGTTATCGACATCGACCTCGTGGCTCCCTTTATCTGCGCCTCTGCCGTATTGCCCGAGATGATGGAGCGCCGCGAGGGTAAGATTATCAACATCTGCTCGATGATGTCAGAGCTCGGCCGCGAGACAGTCAGCGCCTACGCTGCTGCCAAGGGTGGTCTGAAGATGCTCACCCGCAACATCTGCTCGGAGTATGGAGAGTACAACATCCAGTGCAACGGTATCGGTCCCGGCTACATCGCCACTCCCCAGACCGCTCCCCTGCGCGAGCGTCAGGCCGACGGTAGCCGTCACCCCTTCGACACCTTCATCTGCGCCAAGACCCCCGCTGGTCGCTGGCTCAATCCCGAGGAGCTCGGCGGTCCCGCAGTCTTCCTCGCCTCTAAGGCTTCAGATGCTGTCAATGGCCACGTGCTCTACGTCGACGGTGGTATCCTCGCCTACATCGGCAAGCAGCCCTAATTGTCAGTCATCCCCCATCCCCCTATACCCCCGAGGGTGTGCCATTCCGCATGGCACACCCTCGGAATTTTTATAAATTGCTTTTGTCTGTGACATGGGGCCGTAGCATATACAGTCTATTGCATTTGTATATGCGTGGTCGCCTGTCTATGCC
>CALZKW010000133.1 GCA_945788095.1 uncultured Prevotellaceae bacterium
CTTTTTGTTTTAGGTAGTTACGTTATATTTTGCTAACTTGCGAAACTTGAATAAATAATGTATAGAATTCACGAAAAGGGCAACACCTGGACGCACCTTATCGGCGTTGTGTTTGCCCTCTCATCCATCTGGATGGTATGGCCAGCCCTGAGCAAGGGATGGGAAATGGCCTTTGGCGTCATATTCTTCATCGTGGGTATGTTTCTGATGTATCTCTCGAGCACCCTCTACCACTGGGCCCGTCCGGGACTGGCCAAGCGTGTGTTGCAGCGCTGCGACCACATCAGCATCTATGTCATGATAGCCTGTTCGTACACACCCATCTGCGTGGGCAAGATAGGCGGCTGGGTGGGATGGCTGATGTTTGGTCTGCTCTGGGCCACGGTCATCGCCGGCACGGTCTACAAGATAGTGGCCTTTGGCAAGTATCCCCGCCTGTCGCTGGCCATCTATCTCGTCATGGGCTGGAGCGTGGTCCTGATAGCTCCCTCGGTGTGGTGCGAGTTTTCCGTGCTACCACTCAGCCTGTTGGTAGCCGAGGGCGTGTTTTACACCGCAGGCACCTATTTCTTCTCCCACGACGAGCGCAAGGGCTTCCATGCCATCTGGCATGTCTTCGTGCTCCTTGGTTCCTTTGCTCACTGGAGCGTCGTGCTCTGCCTGATACTGCCATAGGGAGAAGTTATGGGGAAGTAATAAGGAAGTAATAAGGACAAATGTCTTGTCGCAGAATTCCCTTAGCACGCCCCTGCTCGGTGATGTATGGCAAATGGGTTAATTCTCAGTTTTTACTTTACAAGTTACTCTCCCCTGATTCACTACATCTTGAATGGATTCTCCACGGCATATACAGCGCTGGCCTTGGCCAGGAGGTAGTGGTGGGCGCGTATGGCCTGCAGAGTGCCCTGGCGCTGCGGGATGCCTATGGCTGAGAGAAATTCGTTGGTGATAAGCAGATGACTGTCAGCCACAGATGCCTGTTTGCCGAAGTAGTTGAGCAGGCTCTGTGTGGCGGTGTAGGCCTCGGTGAGGCGAGGTATGCCGTCCTGCATGTGCAAGCCATCGTTGCTCATGTGACCAAAGGCGCCAAACCTGTCGAGGTCGGTGCGGCGGGCATACTGGATGGCTGTGCCCGAGGGGATGACGAGACGGAACTCGTCGTGGAGCATCACCTGCTGGGCTGCTATGCTGATGCGCTGCCACATCTTTTCGCTTGTCAGTCCCTTGGACATACGCTTCGACCCATCGGGATAGGAGGGCGTGAAGTGCCACGCAAAGGCTGCCTTGGCATTAAGGCCGCGCACAAAGTCCACGAGGCTGGAGAGGTAGGGCATGTAGGTCTTGTAGTCTTGCGAGGCCTGCGACTGCTGTTGCATGATGACCAGATCCCATGCGGCGTGCTTCACCCCCTTCTGTATGGTGGTCTGCTTGGTGGTGGTCCAGCGCTTGGTGCCCGTGGTGTAGTAGTCGAACTCATAGTCTGCCTTGTCCTTCTTGCTGCTGGCACATTCCCAGTGGCGCTGCAGCGTGCAGCCGGGTATGTAGAGGATGCCAAACTCCACGTAGGTATCTTTGGCCAGTTCCTCGATGAGCATGGGCACATAGGTAAATGCGTCGCGTGCGTAGCTGTTGCCAATGGAGAGCACACGGATAGTATCGCGCTGGGCCTGAGCCGCCAGCGCCACAAAGAAGAGAATAAGAGTAAGGATACGTTTCATAACAAAAAAAGGGGCAAGGCGATGACTCGCCTTGCACATTAATGGGTTTTTAGACTGACGTTGTGGGACTGAGTCCTTCGATTACAGATCTGAGTTATATCTTTTCACCTCGTCGATAACCTTGAGGAGGTATTGTCCATATTGATTCTTTATCATGGGCTGGGCCAGTTCGCGCATGCGGGCTTCGTCGATCCATCCCTTGCGGTAGGCGATGCCCTCAAGGCAAGCCACCTTGAGGCCCTGGCGCTTCTCGAGCACCTCGATGTAGGTGCTGGCCTCTGAGAGTGAGTCGTGGGTGCCTGTGTCGAGCCATGCAAAACCGCGGCCAAGGGTCTGCACCTTCAGCTGGCCGTCGGCTAAGAACTGCTGGTTGACCGTCGTAATCTCGTATTCGCCACGTGCACTGGGCTTGATGTTGCGGGCCACGTCGACCACCTTGTTGGGGTAGAAGTAGAGACCCACTACGGCATAGTTGCTCTTGGGGTGCTCGGGTTTCTCCTCGATGCTTAGGCAGTTGCCCTCGCGGTCGAACTCAGCCACGCCATAGCGCTCGGGATCGTTGACCCAATAGCCGAATACCGTGGCCTTCTGTTCCTCCTCGGCCGTACGCACAGCCTCGCGGAGCATAGCCGAGAAGCCATTGCCCTGGAAGATATTGTCGCCCAGCACGAGGCATGCACAGTCGTCGCCAATGAAGTCGGCACCGATGGTGAAGGCCTGGGCCAGCCCATCAGGACTGGGCTGCTCGGCATAATCGAAGTGTACGCCATAGTCGCTGCCGTCGCCCAAGAGACGCTTGAATCCGGGGAGGTCGTGAGGGGTCGATATGATGAGTATCTCGCGTATGCCCGCGAGCATCAACACGCTGATGGGGTAGTAAATCATGGGTTTGTCGTAGATAGGCATGAGCTGCTTGCTGATGCCCTTGGTGATAGGGTAGAGGCGCGTACCGCTGCCACCAGCCAAAACGATTCCTTTCATATTTATAATATACGATTTAAGTTATTTTGCCACAAATTAACGACAAAAAACTTGTATTTGCAAATAAAGCACTATCTTTGTTGCTGAAAATAATCAAATGGAATTATGAACACACAGCAACTTTTGGCATTCCTCGACGAATCGCCCGTCAATTATCTGGCTATTTCTGCCATGGAGCGTCGTCTCAAAGAGCATGGATACAAGTGTCTGGACGCACGCGAACGATTCCTCCAGGCTGAGCCCGGTGATAAGTTCTATGTGACAAAAAATGGGTCGGCACTCTTTGCCTTCCATATTGGCCGTCAGCGCATCGACGATGGCGGTTTTCATTTGATATGCGCCCACAGTGATTCGCCTACATTCCGCATCAAGCCCGATGCTGAAATCATCGGCGGCCATGGTATGGTGCGCCTCAATGTGGAGCTCTATGGTGGCGCCATCATGTCCACATGGTTCGACCGTCCACTCTCATTGGCAGGTCGCGTGGTGCTCAGGAGCGAGGACCCCATGCACCCCGAGGTGCGTCTGCTCCACATCAAGCGCCCCTTGCTCACCATTCCCAACCTCGCCATCCATTTCAATCGTCAGGTCAATGATGGCGTGAAGCTCTCTAAGCAGAAGGATATGCTGCCCGTCCTGGGTCTTGTCACCAAGGAACTCGAATGGAATGGCATGCTCCTCAATGTCATTGCAGACGAACTTGGCGCTGACTTTACCGACATTCTCGACTTCGACCTCTATCTCTACGACACCACACCCGCGTGTCGTGTAGGTGTACATAATGAATTTATCTCTGCGGGTCGTCTCGACGATCTCTCGATGGTGCATGCAGGTCTCACTGCACTGCTCAACACCAGTCAGGACATACCCCAGACCACCTCGGTGCTCGCCATCTTTGACAACGAGGAGACGGGCTCGCAGACCAAGCAGGGAGCCGGCAGTCCCTTCCTGGCCAGTCTCATCGAGCGCCTCGTCATCGTGCAGGGCGGTGTGCCCAACGACTTCTTCCGAGCCGTTGAGAATGCCTTCATGATCAGTGCCGACAATGCCCATGCATGGCACCCCAACTACTCTGAGAAGTACGACCCCGTGCTCCATCCCATGCTCGGCGGTGGTCCGGTGGTCAAATACAACGCCTCGCAGAAGTATGCCAGCGACGCAGAGAGTGCTGCCGTATTCATGCAGCTCTGTCAGCAGGTCGGTGTGCCCTGTCAGCGATTCGTCAATCACAGCGATGTGGCTGGTGGCAGCACCTTGGGCAATATCCTGGCCGGTTCGCTCCCCCTTCGTGGTGTCGATATGGGCAACCCCATCCTGGGTATGCACAGCATACGCGAACTTGGCGCTGCCTTCGACCACGAGGCCGTCATCAAGGTGTTTGAGCAGTTCTACCGTGTAAGATGACCACCGAGCAGTATCCCCCCCGCGTGGTGCTCCACTGCTGCTGCGCACCCTGCTCCAGTGCCATACTCGAGTGGATGGACCACCATGGCGTAGAGCCCGTCATCTATTACTGCAATCCCAATATCTACCCCCGCGAAGAGTATGAGATACGCAAGAACGAGATAACTCGCTATGCTCAGGACAAGGAGCTGACCATCATCGACGACGACTACGACCACGAAGATTGGCTCCGGTATATAAAGGGTATGGAGCACGAACCCGAGCGTGGTGGCCGATGTCTGCTCTGCTTCCGCTACCGTCTGCTCCGCACGGCTCGTATGGCCCAGCAGTTGGGCATCGGGCATATCACCACCACCCTGGCCAGCAGTCGTTGGAAGAGCCTCGAGCAGATCAATGCTGCCGGTCTGTGGGCAGCAGAGAGCACAGAGGGCGTCACCTGGTGGGACCGCAACTGGCGTAAGGGCGGACTCCAGGAACGCCGCAATCAGTTGCTTCGCGAGATAGGCTTCTACAATCAGCAGTACTGCGGATGCGAGTTTAGTATGCGTCCACAGGGAGTATGAGGTTTTAGACCAGTCTTTTTCACAACAGAAAGAACGGAACAATCATCTCTGTTAGTTCCGTTGTTAAATCTAAAACCCCAAAGGCTGAGGTCCAATCTAAAATTATCAACTAAAAGCAAATAAGCAAAAATGGCAAACAATCAGAACCAACAGAAAGAGATCCAAATCCAGTTTCGTCTCGTTAATATCGAGGAGAAGCAGTTCGTAAAGCTCTGCAATGAGTGGCCCGAGGGCGACATGCAGATCCAGAACTCGCTCAACTATGCTGCCGACACCGAGCAGCGCGTTGTCCGTTGCACCACCAGCATCGAGTTCAAGCAGAACGACATCACCCAGCTCATCCTCAAGGTGCAGGCCATCTTCGAGTTCGAGCGTCAGGGCTGGAGCGCAATGTACAACCTCAACGAGGATGCTTGGATTCTCCCCTGCGGTCTTGTACAGCACCTTGCTGACATCACCATCGGTGCTACCCGTGGAGTGCTCGCAGTGCGCACTCAGGAGAATGGCATCAAGAACATCGTTCTCCCCCTCATTCACCCCTCACAGATTATCAACAACAATCTCCGCTTCGAGCGCCAGCCCGCTGCTCCCTCAGAGGAGAATGGCGAGGTACTCGCTGACGCATAATCCGCTATGCTACCTATGCTGAATCTCTATATCAGATACTTCGACCAGGAGGTAGTGGTATGCAACTTTGAGGACGCCCTCGATTTTCTGGAGAGCATCGACATCGAGCTCGACAAGTTTCTCGTAGACGACCTCTACAACTACTACACCAGTACGATGCCCTATCCCAAGCGATATAAGACTCACCACCGCAACTACTTCATTGTCATCAAGACCACCGCGTCTACTCTGACCGAGTTCAAGGAGAATGCCAGCAAGGGTCCCCAGTCGCCCATCCAGAGCGAGAAGGAGAGCCAGGCCGCCTTCTTCAGTCGTGAGCAGATGGGATGGTACGAGGTGTCTGTCACCTTCAAGCGCGTGGTGACCAACCTCGACACAGGCAAGTGCTCCTACCAGGACGAGGAGTTTGTGGCGCGTCTCAAGGGCATCAGCATCAAGGACTGCTATGACCGTGTCATCGACTACCTCAAGCAGCGCGAAGACATCGACGAGCGTTCGCAGTTCCCCTCTATCCGCAACCGCAACTTCATCTGCGAATACCTCGGCACCGAACTCCAAGACATGCCTTAATGGCAACTCTCATACATCAGAAGAGCCCTCATAACGAAGGCTCTTTTTTTATATCTTTATGTTTTGACCAATTGATGTGAGGCAGAGAATTTTCGCTGTTTCCTGCTCTGCATGCCCAAAGCAAATCCGTCCGTCCGTCCAAATATCTATATATAGATATTTGGACGGACGGACGGATGCGTAGTCTTTGCTGCAGTTGCAGTTGGTATGTCTGCCAGTTGACCGGCATTTGCCAGTCAGTTGGCGGCAGGCATGGTGCTTAGTTGAGTATCTCTACCACATAGACGTCGTGGAGGCCACCGTGGTCGCCATACCAGCGGTCCAGGAGCGACTTGTCGATGAAGTTGGCCTCGTGCATAGATGCCTTGAAGAGTTTGCGGCATTCCAGGGTGAGGCGTGCCTCGGCAAAGGTCATGGAGCCACTCTCGAGGGCCACGGGGGTGAGACCTGTGGCAGCCACCTTGTCGGTGTCGCGTCCACTCTTGGTGCCGCAGAGCTGGAGCGCCTTGCGATGCTCCTCGCCATAGAATGAGAGGGTGAGTCGCTCGTTAGCCTCAATAAAATCGTGTGTGTAGCGCTCAGGGCGTATGAAGACGAACGCGACGGGCTTGTTCCACAACCATCCGATGCCGCCCCACGAGGCAGTCATCGTGTTGAACTTCTCCTCGCAACCCGCAGTCACGAGCATCCACTGCTTGCCGATGAGGTCGAAGGCATTCTCGCGGGCCAGCAGTTGCAATGTACTTTCTTTCATATTTCTGTGTGTGTTAGTTGTCGGGGTCTCAAGTTATGCAGGTTGTAGGCTTAACAACGGAACAAACAGAACCATTTTTATTCTGTCCTTTCTGTTGTTAAATAGGCCCGTTACATAAAGGCGTATTGGCCTAAAACCTATGAAGCAGAGTAAGTATTCACTTGCCAAAGTTGAATTAGATCCCAGGTGCCACCCCCTTGGCATCGTGTGTGTCGGGGTAGTGTGGATAGTATATCAGAGGCAGTATTTTGCCGCCCAGCCCCGCCCAGTCGATGTGGGTGAGACGGTCGAAGTCTGCGGGGCCGAAATCGTATGATGCCCCGTAGAGATCCACGCTGAGCCCGTTTGCGGCTATCTGCCACATGCCGCCCCCGTGGCACTCGTAGTCGCCCCATGGCAGCAGGTCCTTGTGGAGGCGCACATCGCCAAACCGCATCTCTCCGTCGTTGGTAATGATGAATTTCTGCATAGTGTCCTAATGGGTTTGTTGGGGATGATCTACATACTAAGCATGGGGAGCAATTCACGCTCATACTGCTCGGCATTCCGGAACACGATGCCTTGCATGCCCACCCGATGGGCCCCCTCGATGTTCTCTGGGCGGTCGTCGGCAAAGACGCACTCCTGGGGTGTGAGGCCGTAGCGGTCCATGAGGCAGTGGTAGATGGCTGGCTCGGGCTTGATGAGGTGTTCGTCGGAGGATATCACATAGCCATCCAGGAGTTGGAATATCTCATACTGCGCCATGGTCTGTCGCACCTTGCTACACCAGTTGGTGAGTCCATAGAGTTTGTATCCCTCGCCCTTGAGTCGGGTGAGCAGACTGCGCATGCCCTCCATCTCGCCCGTCACGATGTCTGAGTAGTGGTGGTTGAAGTAGCGTATCTCCTCCTCGAAGTCGGGGTTTGCGGCTATGATTTCCTCCATCAGCACGTCGTAGGGTCTCTCCTCGCGGTCGAGCAGTTGCTGTATCCTTTCGTTGTAGAGCAGGGGAGTGAAGGCTCTGAGCCTCTCCTCGTCGTGGATGTAGGAGCGGAAGAAAGCCTCGAAGTCGTAATCCACGAGCACCTTGCCAAAGTCGAATATCAGGTTCTTGATCATTGCTTGTAGTTCTTTGTTGGGCAAAGGTACGTAAAAATTGGATTATAGGGAAAATATAGAGTATAAATTGGTGTTTTGCGGGGAGATGCGGGGATGGTTTAACAACGGAACGAACGGACGAATATAAATCACACGAAGGCACGAAGTGATATGAGTATAGCTGACCATAAGTTGA
>CALZKW010000134.1 GCA_945788095.1 uncultured Prevotellaceae bacterium
GTTCCAGGTGTTCGCTATTTATTCGTAGCCGCGCATCAGATATTCTCCCCCTTGGGGGAGTTAGAGGGGGCCTTCCGTTCGTTCCGTTGTCCCCCAATCTACCCGCTAAATCATAAATTGTATCCTTCGGGGCGTGCTATGTGAATGCCGCAACAAGATACTCGTTCTTATAACTCCCTTTTAACTTCCCTTTTACTCCCTTTTTTACTTCTTGCCCCGAAGGGACGTACTCAAATTTAGGAAAGCAAAGCCTTGCTACTTACTGGCAGATTCACTAACTTTGCCGAATCATTCACAAGCAGTATTATGAGAAAAGCATCAAGAGAAATGGATAGCCAGTGGGCACTGGAGGTGATGCGCAAGGCACCCTACATCACGGTGAGTTTCGTAGACGCCGAGGGCAAGGCCTACGGGTTGCCCCTGTCGCTGGCCTCCGACAACGGTGTGCACTGGTACTTCCACGGCGCACTGGAGGGCAAGAAACTGGAGGCTATCGTCACCCACCCCGATGTGTGCCTCTCGGCCGTGACCCGCTGCACACCCACGGTGGGGCCAAAGGATGGCAGTTTCACCCTGCAGTATAAGTCGGCCATCGCCTTTGGCAGGGCCGAGGTGGTGGACGATGAGGAGGAGAAGATACATGCCCTGAGGCTCATCTGCCAGCGCTTTCTGCCAGCACATATGGAGGCCTTCGAGGCCAGCATAGCCCGCTCCCTGGGCCGCACAGCCGTGGTCAGGATAACGCTCGCGGAGCCGCCCACCGGCAAGCGCAAACAGTATGACGAAAACGGAGACGAACTGAAATACGGAGCCGGTATATAGCAACCAAACGACACTAACGACACTATGCAGATATTATTAGCCAACGCAAAGATAATGTATGAGAAGGGGGAGAGGGAGGCATGGACCACGCCGCTCTTCCAGTCCGTGGCCGACAGGCTGGCAGCCGAGATGGCCCGCATGGATGTGGCCGAACTGGCCCGGCAGCTGGACTGCAGCCCTAAGCTGGCGGCCGACAACTGGCGCCGCTACCAGGACTATGCCATAGCCGACAAGCTGCCTGCCCTGCTGGCCTACAACGGGCAGGCCTACAAGCACCTACGGGCCAACACGCTGAGCGAGGAGGCTCTGAGATACGGACACGAGCATCTGTGGATCACCTGTTTCCTCTACGGACTGCTGCGCCCCATGGATGGCATCGTGCCCTACAGAATGGAGCACTGCGTGACGCTGGAGGCCACGGGCGAGAGACCCGTGAACCAATACTGGCGCGACAAACTGACCGACGTGCTCATCGAGAGCGTGAAGGCCGACGACGGCATCCTCGTGCACCTCTCCACCGAGGAGTACGAGCACCTGTTCGACTGGAAGCGCGTGTGCAGGGAGGTGAGGGTGATACATCCGCTCTTCTATGTGCGCGACAAGAACGGTCGCCTCAAGATGCAGGCCGTGTGGGCCAAGTCGTGCCGCGGCGCCATGGTAAGATTTATCCTGCAAAACCAGCTCGTGGTGCCCGAGGAACTCCAGGCCTTCAGCCACGAGGGCTTCGAGTATGCCCCCGAACTGGGCGAAGAAGCCTTCCCACATTTTGTGAGGGAATAGCGGCTCACCCACCGGGGAAAAACCTGTGGGTAAATTATGGTTTGTAGGGGAGATGAGATAAAATATCAATAAATAAAAATATAGAAAGATACAACAGGAGATGTGATATAAATAAAAAGTGTCGTGGCATTCATCCTTTCATCCTTACATCCTTACCCTCTTTTTATTTATTCGCTCCTATTTTTATCCTCCCTTATTTATTGACATTTTCTACCCCCCCATCTTCCCCCATAAACTCCAATTCACCAATCAAAACTATGGATATACTATTATACACCCTCCTGGCGCTCAACGCAGTGACCTTCGTGGTCTACGGCATCGACAAGGCAAAGGCCAGACGCAGCAAGTGGCGCATAACAGAGGCCACCCTACTGGCGATGGCTGCCCTCGGAGGTAGCATCGGAGCATGGATGGGCATGAAGGTGTGGCACCACAAGACACTACACGCTAAGTTCAGATATGGTGTGCCCATCATACTGGTGCTACAGGCAGCATTGGCGACATACCTATACATCAACTACAGACAATGACAATCGAGAGAGACAAGATAAGAGGCAACAACAACAATGACTTCATCGGAATGAAGGTAGCAGTAATCACAGGCGGAGCACGCGGCATAGGGCGATGCATCGCGGAGCAAATGCAAAGCATGGGCACCATTGTGGCCATCATCGACAAGAACCCCCTCCCCTACCCCATTGGCGAGCAAGACCTGTTCGTGAGGGGGGACATAGCCCAGAAGGACGTATTGGAGGAGTTTGCCCGTGCGATAATCACGAAGTACGGACAGGTGGACCACATCATCAACAATGCCCTGCCCATCATGAGAGGCATCGACACGTGCAGCTACGAGGAGTTTGAATATGCGCTCCGAGTGGGTGTCACGGCCCCCTTCTATCTCGTCAAACTGCTCAAGGACCATCTGGCCCATGGAGCATCGGTGGTCAACATATCCTCCTCGCGCGACCGCATGAGCATGCCCCAGACCGAGAGCTACACAGCTGCCAAGGGCGGCATAGCATCGCTCACCCATGCCCTGGCCATCAGTCTGGCCGGCAAGGCGCGCGTCAACTCCATCTCGCCGGGCTGGATAGACACCGACGATGCCCACTACGAGGGCCCCGACGCCACCCAGCAACCCGTGGGCCGTGTGGGCCACCCCAAGGACATTGCCAATATGGTAGCCTATCTCTGTTCGGACAAGGCAGGCTTCATCACAGGCGAAAACATCTGCATCGACGGCGGCATGACCCACCAGATGATCTACCACGGCGAGCACGGCTGGCAGCTCGACTAATTGTGGTTTATCTTTCAGAGTGAAAAGTGAAAAACGAAAAATGAAAAGTTCTTCTGCAGGCAAGCTGCGAAGCGTCTGTATTCCTCCCTTGTACATTCGTGACTGTAAAGTCCCCATGCATGATATAGAAAACTGCTGTTCATCTTCTGTATGTTTGTTTGTGCTTATTCAAAGATACTGAATGTTCAGCGGTTTTCTTCGTTTTATGCCATTTATCTTATTCTATCACTCGAAATGTCGGATGAACCCATTTTCAGAGAAGATATACTTACTTTGCCCGACAAGTATATCTTCTATTGCAGATGAAGTATATCTTCTATTACCGATGAAGTATATCTTCTTTTATTTATTGATATTTTATTTCATCTCCCCCATAAACCATAATTTCCCTCCTATTTATCCCAGCGCTACGCATAGCAAAAAGCCCCCGGCAGCACTTTGACATGCTGTCGGGGGCCTGACATTTATCTAGAGTATTTATCCGAAGTATCTCGAATTACATGCAGTGGTTGATGGTACGTGAGAGTACATCGAGCTGCTGCTCGCGGGTCAGCTTCACGAAGTTAACAGCGTAGCCGCTGACACGGATGGTGAGCTGAGGATACTTCTCGGGATGCTCCATAGCGTCCTCGAGGAGAGCACGGTCGAATACGTTCACGTTGAGGTGCTGACCACCGTCGGGAGTGAAGTAACCGTCCATGAGGTTCACGAGGTTCTGAGCCTGAGTCTCGCTGTCCTTGCCGAGAGCCGAGGGGCTGATGGCGAAGGTGTAAGAGATACCATCCTTAGAGTGGTGGAAGGGCAGCTTGGCTACTGAAGCGAGAGCTGCTACGGCACCCTTCATATCGCGAGCATTCATGGGGTTGGCACCGGGAGCAAAGGGCACACCAGCCTTGCGACCATCGGGGGTAGCACCGGTGTTGCGGCCGTATACTACGTTTGAGGTGATGGTGAGGAGTGACTGAGTGGGGATAGCGTCGCGATAGGTGCGGTGCTGACGGAGGTACTCCATGAACTTCTCGGTGAGCATAACGGCGATCTGGTCGGTCTCGTCGCAGTTGTTGCCGAAGGGAACATACTCACCCTCCTCGATTACGTAGTCGGTAGCGAGGCCCTGCTCGTTGCGTACGATGCGAATCTTGCAGTTCTTCATCGCAGCGATAGAGTCGGTCACGATAGAGATACCTGCGATACCGGTAGCGCGGGTGCGCTGTACGTCACCATCGTGAAGAGCCATCTCGAATGCCTCGTAGTCATACTTGTCGTGCATGTAGTGGATGATCTTCAATGCATTGACATAGGTCTTAGCCAACCAGCGCATCATAGCGTCGAAGCGGGGCCAGAACTCCTCGAAGGTGAGGTAGTCGCTGGTGATGGGGCTGAAGCAGGGACCTACCTGAGTGCCGTGGATCTCATCCTTACCGCCGTTGATAGCGTAGAGCATACACTTGGCGAGGTTGGCACGTGCACCGAAGAACTGCATCTGCTTACCAATCTTCATGGGTGATACGCAGCATGCGATACCGTAGTCGTCGCCGAGCTCGGGACGCATCAGGTCGTCGTTCTCATACTGGATGGCAGAGGTGTCGATAGAAACCTTAGCGCAGTACTTCTTCCAAGCCTCGGGGAGACGCTCTGACCACAGAACGGTGATGTTGGGCTCGGGTGAGGGACCCATGTTGTAGAGAGTGTGGAGGAGACGGAAGTCGGTCTTGGTAACCATGTTGCGGCCATCGATACCCATACCACCTACTGAAGCGGTAGCCCAGATGGGGTCGCCTGAGAAGAGATCGTTGTACTCGGGGGTACGGAGGAAGCGCACGATACGCAACTTCATGACCATCTGGTCGATGAGTTCCTGTGCCTCAGCCTCGGTCAGGGTACCGTTCTTGAGGTCGCGCTGGATGTAGATGTCGAGGAATGCGCAGATACGACCGATTGACATAGCGGCACCGTCCTGGTCCTTCACAGCACCGAGGTAGCCGAAGTAGGTCCACTGTACAGCCTCGCGAGCGTTGGTAGCGGGCTTGGTCACGTCGAAGCCGTAGCCAGCACACATGCGCTCAAACTCCTTGAGGGCGTTGATCTGGTCGGTAATCTCCTCACGGCAACGTACGATTTCCTCGGTGAACTCCTGGATATCGATACGCTTGTGGAAGCGCTTCTTCTCCTCGATGAGGTTAGCGGTACCGTAGAGAGCGATACGACGGTAGTCACCGATGATACGGCCACGGCCATAGGCATCGGGCAGACCGGTGATGATGTGGGCGTGACGGGCAGCCTTGATGTCATCGTTGTATGCAGCGAATACACCCTCGTTGTGGGTCTTGCGATACTTAGTGTAGATCTGCTTGGTCCAGGGGTCGAGCTCATAGCCGTAAGCCTTGAGAGCGGCCTCTACCATACGGATACCACCCTTGGGGAAGATACCGCGCTTGAGGGGAGCGTCGGTCTGAACACCTACAATCACCTCATTCTCCTTGTCGATATAACCAGGTCCGTAGGTGTCGATGCTCTGGGGCAACTTGGTCTCTGCATCGTATACACCCTTCTCACGCTCTATCTTGAACATCTCGCTCAGCTTGTCCCAGAGCTTCAGTGTCTTCTCCGAAGCAGGAGCCAAGAAGCTTTCGTCACCATCGTAGGGCTCATAGTTGTTCTGGATGAAGTCGCGAACGTCGATTTCATGCTTCCAAGCTGAACCCTTGAAGTCATTCTGTAAATTCTGTAACTGCATTTTCTTTTGGGGTTTTATGAGTTATTTTGATGTTGCAAAGTTACGACATTTGCCGCACACAACCCAACAAATCGGGATGGGCTTACGACATTATCGGAGTTTGCGTTGTTCTTTTTGATATTAATCAATTTACTATATTCTTAGCCAGCTGCTTTGCCTCGACCTTTGTGAATGTAGACTGAATGCCTGCGGGGTCAGACACGGTCATCTTGGTGGGCGTATAGGAATGGATTTGGTAGTAGGCGGGATTGGGATTCATCAGGTTTTCCAGCGTCACCATCTGGTGCACGTCACGCTTCTCTCGCTCCGTGAGCCCCACCATCGATGTAATCTTGAGGCTGCATTTGTCCATGTCGGGATAGACCACCCAGCCATCCTCATCCATATCATAGGTGCCGGCCACAATCCACACGGCTTTGGCCTTGGCCTTGCCAGCCACCAGCGTGTAGTCGTCGACTATCTTCACCGTGCCGTCAGCCTAAAAATAATACGTATAGCTACTGTATGGAATCTTGGTCTTCCACGTTCCCACAATAGACACAACATTCTGAGCGCTGAGATGCAATGCAATGAAAAGCATCGCGATCATACAGACAAATCTTTTCATAGGCCCGATTGTTTTGGCTTGCTATGCAAAGGTAGGCAAGAAATCGCAAAACAGCAAAAAACGTGAACGGAAGGGCAATATTTCGCCATATCTTTGCAGAAATTCGCAGCAATGGCTTATCTTTGCCCCCCGAAGTCATCATATCTATATCCCCTAAGACTATATGCAAAACCGCGACCAGAGAATCTACAGAGTGACGCTCACGGGCAGCGTCGTCAACGTGGTGCTACTCGTAGCCAAATTTGCTGCTGGCATCCTGGGCCACTCGGCTGCCATGGTGGCCGATGCCGTACACTCGCTCAGCGACTTCCTCACCGACCTCGTGGTCATCGCCTTTGTGCGCCTGAGCAGCAAACCTGCCGACAGGGACCACGACTACGGCCATGGCAAGTATGAGACGGTGGCCACCTCCATCATCGGCATGGCCCTCATCGTAGTGGCGGTCATGCTGGGCTGGAACGGTGTGGAGAAGATCATCGACGCACTACGTGGCGAGCACCTTGAATCACCAGGCATCATAGCCCTGGTGGCTGCTCTGCTGAGCATTGTGATGAAGGAGTGGGTATTCCGCATCACGCGCCGAGTGGCCCGCGACGTCAACTCGCAAGCCCTCGAGGCCAATGCCTGGCACCACCGCAGCGATGCCCTCTCATCCATCGGCACAGCCGTGGGCATCGGCGGCGCCCTGCTGCTGGGCCGGCAATGGGCCGTGCTCGACCCCATAGCAGCCGTGGTGGTGAGCGTGCTGATCTTCGTCACGGCCTTCCGTCTGTTGCGCCAGGCCTCGGGCGAACTGCTCGAGGAGAGTCTGCCCCGCGAGACGCAGGAGCGCATCGTGGCCCTGGTCTACGAGGATGCCCTGGCCTCGGATGTGCACAAACTACACACCCGCCGCATAGGCAGCATCATAGCCATCGAGATGCACCTGCGTCTCCCTGGCCATATCTCGCTGACCGAAGCTCATCAGCACGCCACACAAATAGAACGTGCCCTGCGCCAGGAGTTTGGGCAAGGCACGCATATCATGCTCCATATCGAACCCGTGAAGTAGATACCGCTTGGAGGGTAACAGACTGTAGCATAGCAAATTGCCACCAAGGAAAAGAAGAGAAAGACAAGATAGTATGGGTGCTCAGTTAGGGCACCCATAGTTTTTAGGTTAATGCAATATGAATTATTGCCCGAGCATCAGCTCCATAGCATATATATCCTGGCTCAGTAGCACATATGGTTTGTGCACACAGACTATATGGTCTGTTGCAACAGCATATATAGTCTTCTGTAACGAAGGGTTGGTATTTGTAAATTGGAGTTTATAGGGGAGATGCGGGGATGGTTTAACAACGGAACGAACGGAAAAATATTAATCACACGAAGGCACGAAGTGATATGAGTATAGCAGACCATAAGTTGACATAAGCAATGCAAATTTCGTTGTCGATACAATCGCCTGGAGGGCGATATTTCTATAACCGGGGGTGCCGAACGTAGTGGCACCCTCGGACAAGCAAACACAACACATGCGCCTCTCCATCTCATATATATCAGTTGCCCCATCTCATATATATCAGTTGCCTCATCTCATATATATCAGTTGACCCATCTCATATATATCAGTTGACCCATCTCATATATATCAGTTG
>CALZKW010000135.1 GCA_945788095.1 uncultured Prevotellaceae bacterium
CCTCGGACAAGCAAACACAACACATGCGCCTGGAGGGCGCTACCTCGATGCTCACACGTCGCTGCATCCCAAGGTAGCGCCCTCCAGGCGCTTGTGGTGTGGATCCTTGCACCCCAGGTGCCACTTCGTTCGGCACCTGGGGTTACAGAAATATCGCCCTCCAGGCGATTGTCTCTGAGGGCGTTCCAGATATTCGCTATTTATTCGTAGCCGCGCATCAGATATTCTCCCCCTTGGGGGAGTTAGAGGGGGCTTTCCGTTCGTTCCGTTGTTCCCCCACATCCCAAATAAGTGTGAGGCGCTACTTCTTCTCCACCGACTCGATGTGCTGCCAGTTGGTCATGCCGTTGGCCTCGTCCTCCTCGCGCTGACGGGTGATGATGTCGTCGAGCAGTTCCTTGTTGCTCTTGTGGTCGTACTCCTCGAGCACCTTGCGCATCTTCTTGTGCTTGCGCTCCTTCTTGCGGTCCTTGATGGCGAAGGGGTGGGTGATGCAATCCACGATATTGGGGTTGACCTGATTGAGCAGGTCGGTGAGCGTCTTGACGCGGGGCAAGGGGTTGCGCTGGAGGTCGCGGTTGAGCTGGTCGATGACGGGCAACTGCTTGTTGATCTCCACGATGACCTCGCGCAGTGTGTCCTCTATCACACTCACGGTGGAGTCAGCCGGAACGACTGCCCCCGCCGTGCGGCTATGGCCCGACCCGCCCCAGAGGAGGAGCACCATCGTGGCCAGCGTCATCAGTATGCCTTTGCACTTTGTCATAATCCTATGCGTTGTGGGCCTCAGCCACGATTTGCTGCAACTGGGCCAGATTGTCCTTGGTATTAGCCGCCAGCACACCGGTGGGCACGGTGAGTGGCAAGGGTGCTGCCTCGAGATTGGAGAGCACACCGCCGGCCTCCTCGAGGATGAGCGAGGCAGCAGCGAAATCCCAGGACGAGAGGCGATACTCGAAGTAGAGTTCGCAGCGGCCCATGGCCAGATAGCAGAGTTCGGGAGCCGCAGCACCAAAGCGTCGTATGTCGTTGCAACGGCGGAAGACCGCGGTGATGATGCGTGAGCAGATGTCGGTGTACTCTTTATAATAGACTGCCAGCGCCGTGCACATGATGGCATTCTCAAAGGGGCGGTCCGACACGTGTATCCTGCGGCCATTGAGATAGGCACCCTGTCCGCGCTCAGCCTGGAAGAGTTCGCCCGTGCGGGGCAGATACACCACGCCCATCTCCATCCTGTCGTGGTGCTTGAGACCCACGCAGATGGCACACTGGTCGATGCCACGTGCATAGTTGGCGGTGCCGTCGATGGGGTCGATTATCCAGGTGTACTCGTGGGTGGTGTCGTGGATGTCGCTCTCCTCACACAGGAAACCGCTGCCGGGCAACAAGTCGGCAAGACGGCTGCACAGGTAGTCCTGCACGGCCACATCCGAGGAGGTCACGATATTGGCGCAGCCACCCTTCATGACCACCTCAAAGGAGTCTGTCTCCATCAGTGCGGAGGCCGCCTTGACCACCTCCACGATTTGCTCTATCTGTATCATGAGTTGTAGTATCTTGGTTTGTTTCTCTGCTCGGGGAATGCCCCGTTACCGCCGGCAAAGTTATAGAATATTGTAGAGACGGGCAACAAATGTCCTATTTATTTGTCCCGCACCAAGGGTATAACGAGAAAACTTTGTAACTTTGCACACATTAGTCACAAATAACGTTAAAACTATGCAAAATCTGTTCATCTACAATACGATGAGCCGCCAGAAGGAGCTCTTCCGCCCCCTCAACGAGGGCCACGTGGGCATGTACGTCTGCGGCCCCACCGTATATGGTGATGCTCATCTGGGCCACGCCCGCCCCGCCATCACCTTCGACCTCCTCTTCCGCTACCTGCGCCACATCGGCTACAAGGTGCGCTACGTACGCAACATCACCGACGTGGGCCATCTGGAGCACGATGCCGACGAGGGCGAGGACAAGATAGCCAAGAAGGCTCGCCTCGAGCAGGTGGAGCCCATGGAGGTGGCCCAGTACTACACCAACCGATTCCACGAGGCCATGGATGCACTGGGCTGTCTGCCCCCCAGCATCGAGCCCCATGCCAGCGGCCACATTATGGAGCAGCAGCAGCTCGTCAAGGAGATACTCGACAACGGATTCGCCTACGAGTCGAACGGCAGCATCTACTTCGACGTGGAGAAGTATGACAAGGCCCACAAGTATGGCATACTCAGCGGACGCAGTCTCGACAACATCAAGGACGCCAGCCGCGAACTGGCCGGTGTGGGCGAGAAGAAGAACCAGGCCGACTTCGCCCTCTGGAAGAAGGCACAGCCCGAGCACATCATGCGATGGCCAAGCCCCTGGAGCGACGGATTCCCCGGATGGCACTGCGAGTGCACAGCCATGGGCCGCAAGTACCTCGGTGAGCACTTCGACATCCACGGCGGAGGCCTCGACCTCGTATTCCCCCACCACGAGTGTGAGATAGCACAGGCCGTGGCCTCACAGAGCGACCAGATGGTGCGCTACTGGATGCACAACAATATGATTACCATCGACGGCAAGAAGATGGGTAAGTCGTACAACAACTTCATCACCCTGCCTCAGTTCTTTGCCGGCGAGCACGAGCGCCTCGAGCGTGGCTACTCGCCCATGACCATCCGATTCTTCATCCTCCAGGCACACTACCGCAGCACCGTGGACTTCAGCAACGAGGCCCTGCAAAGTGCCGAGAAGGGACTGCAGCGACTCATGGACGCATGGAAGGCCCTGAAGCGACTGACCGACGGACAGAAGACCAAGGGTCAGCCTCAGGTGGAGATGAAGTACGTCGACGAGCTTCGCGAGAAGTGCTACGAGGCCATGAACGACGACCTGGCTTCGCCCATGGTCATCAGCCACCTCTTTGACGCGTGCCGCACCATCAACACCGTCATCGACCGAAAGGCCAGCATCACAGCCGAGGTCGTGGCAGCACTCACCGAGGTATTCAGCACCTTCGCCTTCGACATCCTCGGACTCCAGGAGGAAACCGGCAACAGCAACAAGGCACGCGAGGAGGCCTATGGCGCCGTGGTCAACATGCTCCTCGAGCAGCGCCAGCAGGCCAAGGCCGACAAGAACTGGGCCCTCTCGGACAAGATACGCGACGACCTGGCCGCTCTCGGATTCGAGGTCAAGGACACCAAGGACGGCTTCACATGGTCGCTCAACAAGTAATCACTCCCACCCTATCAGACAAATAGAATCATGAAGAAATACATTCTCGACATGCAGGTCAAGGGCGTGGAGCGCCCCCACGAGCGCTACGTCCTGTTGCGTCTCACCCACTCGGAGCCCCTACCCGAGATGGTGCCCGGACAGTTTGTAGAGGTGCGCGTCGATGGTTCGAGCACCACCTTCCTGCGCCGACCCATCAGTATCCACTACGTAGACAAGGAGGCCAACGAACTCTGGCTCCTCATACAGACCATCGGTGACGGCACCCGACGCCTGGCGCAGCTCCACGAGGGCGACATGCTCAACCTCGTGCTCCCCTTGGGCAACGGATTCACCATGCCCCAGAGCCCCTCGGAGCGCATACTGCTCATCGGAGGCGGCGTAGGCACTGCCCCACTGCTCTACATGGGCAAACTGATGAAGGACATGGGCGCTGAGCCCACCTTCCTGCTCGGAGCACGCAGCAAGGCCGACCTCCTGCAGCTCGACCGCTTCCGCAGTCTCGGACGCGTCTTCGTCACCACCGAGGACGGCAGCGAGGGCGAAAAAGGATTTGTCACACAGCACAGCATACTCTCTCAGGAGCACTTCGACCGCATCTCCACCTGCGGCCCCAAGCCCATGATGATGGCCGTGGCACGCTATGCCAAGCAGGCCGGCATCGAGTGCGAGGCTTCGCTCGAAAACATGATGGCATGCGGACTCGGAGCCTGCCTCTGCTGCGTAGAGAACACCAAGGAGGGACACCTCTGTGTATGCAAGGAGGGTCCCGTATTCAATACTAACCGATTAATGTGGGAATAAGCATATGGCAGATCTTAGCACCAACATCGGGGCACTCCAACTCAAGAACCCCGTCATGACCGCATCAGGCACCTTCGGCTACGGACTCGAGTTTGCCGACTTCGTCAACCTCGAAGACATCGGTGGCATCATCGTCAAGGGCACCACGCTCAATCCCCGCCAGGGCAATGCCTATCCTCGCATGGCCGAGACACCCAGCGGCATGCTCAACTGCGTGGGCCTGCAGAACAAGGGCGTGGACTACTTCTGCGAGCACATCTACCCCCAGATCAAGGACATCCAGACCAACATGATAGTCAACGTCAGCGGCTCGTGCCCCGAGGACTATGCCGAATGTGCGGCCCGGGTGGATGCCCTCGACAATATCCCCGCCATCGAGCTCAACATCTCGTGCCCCAACGTGCGTCAGGGCGGTATGGCCTTCGGCGTCACACCCGAGGGAGCAGCCAGTGTCGTCAAGGCAGTGCGCGAGGCTTACCACAAGACACTCATCGTGAAGCTCTCGCCCAATGTGACCAGCATCACCGACATCGCTCGTGCCGTGGAGGCTGAGGGAGCCGACAGCGTCAGCCTCATCAACACCCTCATGGGCATGGCCGTGGATGCCGAGAAGCGCCGCAAGGTGCTCAGCATCGGCACCGGTGGTCTGAGCGGAGCCTGCGTCAAGCCCGTAGCCCTGCGCATGGTCTACCAGGTATCCAAGGCCGTCAACATCCCCGTCGTCGGACTCGGAGGTATCATGAACGCCACAGACGCCATCGAGTTTATGCTCTGCGGAGCCAGCGCGGTGGAGATCGGCACGGCCAACTTCATCGACCCCGCCATCACCGTCAAGGTGGCACAGGGCATCAACGACTACCTCGACCGCCACGGCTACAAGAGCGTCAAGGACATCATCGGCGCCCTCGAAGAATAGACGGACGAATAGTCTATCCCCCCCAAAAAGAGCCGCTCGGGAGTCAATCTCGAGCGGCTCTTCTTGTATCCTGGAATACCGGCTTATGGAGTTCGCCACAGCGCAAACCCATATCCGATATGGCCACGGTAATATGAAGGCAATGACCATGGTAATATAAAATGCGTAAAAAGAGCCGCCCGGGACAGACTCCCGAGCGGCTCCTTATTATAGTATACGGACGTGCCGTTTACTTCTTGATGAACTTGACAGTCTTGCTGCCCTTGGCATTCTTGACGTTGGCCATGTAGATGCCAGCCTTCAGACCGGCGAGGTCTACGCGACCCTCTGCAGAAGCCACCTTGCGGCCAGCTGCGTCGATGATAGCGATGCTGCCATCAGCCACCACGGCATTGTCAAGGATGGTGATATGGCCAGCCTTCTCGCTCACTACATCACCAATGGCGCTTGCTGAGCTCAGTTCTACATCGCCATAGAGGCCGATGTTGTCGAGGATGAGGGCCTCACCGTCCTTTGACACCACTGCGATGGCGAGCAGGACGTCCTTGCCTACATAGCTTGAGAGGTCGAGGCCGTGAGCCTTGGTCCAGATGCTCTCCTGATTGCAGGTAGCCTTGGTAGAGTAGGATACGCCCCAGCTGCTGTCGGGATCATCGCAGAGCATGATCTTGAAGTCCTCGAGGAACTTGGCGTTGTATGAGTTGGCATTGAATACGAAGTGTGCACCCTCGCTCTTGACACTGATGCGGGGCAGGAGCAGACGACGGTCTACGCCATACGAACCGGGATTGTCAATCCATGAGCAGCCAGCCAATACCTTGCTGCCCAATACGGCATGCTCGCCGATGCTGAAGATACCCCAGCCCTGCTCGTTGTACTCATCACCTGCATTAGCATTGACGGTACCCTCGTCCTCCACAGCGTAAGCGAACTCCTCGGGCAGCTTGTCGTCCTCGAAGTCCCAGTAGAGGGTGGGAGCACCAAGCACGGTGACGGTCTTCTCGAGCTCGTTGTTGGTCAGGTTGTCGTCCTTCTCACACTCCACGGTCACCTTGATCTGGTGTGTGCCCTCGGTGAGGTTGGCCAGGATGTCGGTCAGCTCCACGGTCTTATACTCCTGAGCCACGAGGTTTACCTGCTGCTGTGCAATCTCTACGCTGTCGGCCAGCACCTTGACGGTGGCGTCGGCATCGATGATACCGATGTTGCGCAGGTCGAGTTTGAGGGTGTGCTCTGAGGCATTGCGGATATAGTCGTAGGGACTTGCGATGGCATTGAGAGCCAGGTCGACGCTGGTGCTCGATACCTCGGTGAGCGAGAGGTCGTCGATGGTGAGCCAGTTCTCATCCTTGTCTGAGAAGCAGTGGAAGGCGATGTAGACGGTGCCGTCAGCGGGGAAGTCGATGAGGTTGATAGACTCCGCATACTTGGCATTGCTGGCGGGGTTGTACTCCACAATCTTGTTGGTCATAGCCGCGATGGTGGGCTCTGTACCCCAGTATACGGCAAACTTCTCGGGATGGTTCTCGGTGGCCGAATACCAGAACTTCAGGGCGTGGTAGCCAGCCTTGACATTGATGCCCTCGAGGATGGCCCAGTCGTCGGCGTTGTTGTTCTTGTCGTAGTTGTAAGCCAGGCAACCGAAACCGGTGCGCGACATGGTAAACCAACCGCTGCTGATGTTGAGCTCGAAGTCGCCCGAGTCTTCGTTGAGGTTGAAGAACTTGATGCCGTCGGTGTACTCATCGGGCTCGAATCCCATGTAGTAGGGCACTGCTGCGGGAGCATTATGGCGCACCTTGACAGCCAGTGTGTCATTCAGGTGGTTGATGTCCCACTCGTGGTAGGCAAAGGCCTTCACATTGTAGAGATGGCGGGGCTCCGAGAGGTCAGCCTTCTGAGTGAAGGTATACTCGATGGTGTCGCCCACAGCAAACTCCTGGTTGACGGTCTCCTCCACGGGGGTGCCATCGTCGAGGCTGAAGCCGAGCTTGAAGCTGCTGACATTCTCCACGCCCACGTTGGCCACCTTGATCTTCACGGTCTCGCTGCTGAGGCCGTCGCCGGTCACGGGCGAGAGCACCTCGGTCACCTTGAGGTCTACGGGATGGTCGGCCACGACTACCTCGACGTCGATGAGGTAGAGGCGCCACTTGTCCTTGGGCGATGTGGCGTGGAATCCGATGCGGAAGGGCTCGCCGGCCTTGGCCTGGTAGAAGAAGTAGCCGCCCTGCTCGCTGTCCTTGATCACCTCCTGCTCCCACACCTTGTTGGTCATCGTGGTGGCATCGGGAGCCGCATTCTCGCAATACACCTCCATGGCCTCGCCATAAGAGCTGCCCTTGTAGTTGAACTTGACCATCACCTGGGCATCGGCCTCGGGGGTGATCTGGGGCGAAATCAACCAGTCGTCGGCCTGGTTGCTGCCGTGGTACGAATAGAACACGGTAGAGGGACTGCCCTCTTCGCTGAAGCCCCAGGTCTTCTCGTCCTGGTTGGCATCATTGACCGTCCACGAGTCGAAGTCACCCTTCTGATAGTTGGCAAAGGATGTGCTGTAGAGCGTCTGCGCCATTGTGGGCAATGATGCCAGCGCAAGGGCGCACAGTGAGGTAAATACTTTTTTCATAAGCATTCAGTTTTTGATTGATTAGTAATTATTAGGTTGTTGCTTTGTTTTACTTCTTACCGATTGCAAATATAAGCAAATTGTACTTCTTTAGCATGTTTTTAATAGGGAAATAACAAAAACCACCATCACTATGCTCAAATAAAACTTGATTCTTGCACACCGCGAAAGAGAATGGGCAAAAATTCGGAATACAGATTGAGAATATTTAACAACGGAACGAACGGAAAATTATAAATCACATGAAGGCACGAAGTGATATGAGTATAGCTGACCATAAGTTGACATAAGCAATGCAA
>CALZKW010000136.1 GCA_945788095.1 uncultured Prevotellaceae bacterium
TGTGCTACCTTGGCTTTATCTCCCTATCCGACCAACGGGAAAAGCGGAAGAACCTCAAAAAAGACCCATATCTCAGTTCAACAGAACCCATATCCTAACACAGTCAGGACCCATATCCTGTGACGCTAAGACCCATATCTAAAATCGACTATGGTCGTATGCCTCAAATGACCATACTAATATGGTGTAAACGACCATAATAAGATGGTGCAAACGACCATAGTAGTATCCTCATACCTACCATAGTACTCTCTTCGGCCATAGTCGGAAGGTCAGAGTGCAATAGGGGGCAAATTGGGCGTTCTCCCCGATAAACCATAATTCCCCAACCCCTATGACTTCTTTTTATTGATTACTTCTTTGTTTGTTCCAAAAGATTATTGTACCTTTGCAGCCGAATGCGATGAGGATAAGGGAATCGGGTGAAAATCCCGAACTGTCCCGCAACTGTAAGTTCACCGTAAACGGAAGGGGTGGCAACGCGTGTCCACTGATCCCGAGGGCGACTGGCCCGGAGGATTGGGAAGGAAGTTGCCTGAGACCCCGAACAAGTCAGGAAACCTGCCTCATAATATCATATCGCAAGGGTTGGGCCGCGAGGCCTGGCTGAGTTATCACGAACCGAGGAGAACGTGTAATAACAACCAAGAATCAAACATATTAGAAACAAGATGAAGAAAATTTATCTTCTGGCAGCACTGCTGTGTGGCGGCTTTGCCATGACTTCGTGTAGTGAGGATCCCGAGTTTGACAACCGCTGGTGTGTAACCTTCGAAGGCCCCGAGATGACCGCTCTGATTGACTCCGTGCAGTATGGCGGCGAATTGCTCTATGGCCCCAACGCCAAGGACTACAAGTGGAGCGTGCAGGGCATGGGTCTGAGTGGCGGCATGACCTGTCAGTGGGGCGGCACCTACGGTTTCTCAGAGGGCGGTTCGGTAATCAGCAACTATATCGACGCCGACATTCAGGGCCACGCCACCTATAATTATCAGTTGGCAGTGCCCAAGAGTAACGGTTCGAAGAACTTTGTGGTGGTCTATGCACCCGCTACCGTCAACTTCGAGAAGGAGGTGACCATCCACTCTATGGACATCACCAACACCACCTACGGCCTGGGTGTGGCCAAGTATGGCGATGCTACTGCCAAGGCTCTGACCCAGGAGGGCGACTACTTCACACTGACTATCACTGCTGACAATGGCAGCGCCGTGAGCTTCGACCTGGCCCGCGACGGCCGATTCCTCGAGGGATGGCAGACCGTCAACCTCTCGGCACTGGGCAAGGTGAAGAGCCTGACATTCACGATGGACAGCAGCGACAAGAGCGACTGGGGCGGCATCAATACCCCTTCTTACTTTGCGTTTGACAACGTCGTGTTTACATTCTAAATGAGACAAATACTATCTGCTTGCATGCTGCTGGTGGCCTTCGGGTTGCTGGCGGCATGTGTTGGTATTGAGGAGGGCATGCGCGAGGACTTCGCCACGAACCAGGGAGGCGGTGTGCTGATACTCTGTGAGGGCAACTTCAACAGTGGCAATGCATCGCTGTCGTACTATGACCCTGAGCGCAGAGTGGTGGAGAACGGTGTGTTCCGCCGCGCCAACGACCGCAAGTTGGGCGATACGGGCCAGAGCATCACTGTGAACAAGGGCAAGGCCTGGGTAGCCGTGGAGAACAGTGGCATCGTCTGGGCCATCGATGCGAAGACTTTCCGCGTGGAGGGCCAGCTGACGGCAGGCGAGACGGAGCACATGATCAACCCCCGATTTGTGCACCTCATCAGCGACACGAAGGCCTACGTGACGGATCTCTATTCGCCCTACATCACCATCTTCAACCCCCATACGATGACCTACACCAAGAGCATCGCCACGGGGCAGCCCACGCAGGGCGGCTATGCCTCGACCGAAGAGATGGTGGGGTGGGGCAAGTATGTGTTTACCAACTGCTGGTCGTATGGCAACAAGGTGCTGGTCATCGATACGGAGCTCGACGCCGTGGTAGACAGCATCGTGCTGAGCAGTCTGCAACCCAAGAGCATGGTGGTGGATGCCAACGACAAACTGTGGGTGGTGACCGATGGCGGATACAGCACGGGCAGTGGCACGCTGGGCGACAATGTGCCACACCTCTACCGCATCGATGCTGCCACACGCCAGGTGGAGCTCGACCTGTCGCTGGGCGAGGATGAGGCCAATGTGCAGCTGGCCACCAACCCCAGAAGGACGGCTCTCTACCTGATGAACAACGACCTCTACCGCATGGACATCACTGACCGCCACCTGCCACTCTGGCCCTGGATAGAAGCCCCCGTGGATGCCGATGGCCGACGCCACAAACTCTACGGACTGGGCGTGGACCCCAAGAGTGGCGACGTGTATGTGGGCGATGCCGTGGACTATGCCCAGGCGGGTGTGGTGATGCGCTACAGCCAGGGGGGCGATAAGATAGACGAGTTTCGCGTGGGCATCACCCCCAACGGATTTGCCTTTACGGAGGGCGACGCCGATGTGCCCCAGGATAAGCCTGAGGAGGAAGAAGGCAACGGCCTGGTGCTGGTGGACACGATATACGAATACATGCCTGCACCCGGGCATCAGGTCAACGGGTACACTGTGGTGGGCGATATGATACGCCCCGGAGCTACCATGCGCGAGGCTTGCGACACGGTGATGAGCCACTTCCGTCAGGGTCACATGGTGAGCCTGGGTGCCCAGGGTGGCTATGTGGTGGCTGGATTCCGCGAGGCGTTGACCAATGGCCATGGTGACTACGACCTCGTGGTGAGGGGCAATCCCTACAGTTACCAGAACGAGCCCGGCATCGTGTGGGTGATGCACGACGACAATGGTGACGGCGAGCCCAACGACACCTGGTACGAACTGCGCGGCAGCGAATACGGCACCGACAACCACACCACGGGCTATGAGATAACCTACTACAAACCCACGGCTCCGGCCCAGGACATACGCTGGACGGACAATATGGGAGGCGAGGGCGTGGTGCCCTACATGGCGATGTGGAACAGTCACGACTCCTACTGGCAGGACTGGGTGGAGGCTGTGCCCTCGCCCCAGGGACTGTGCCGCACATACCGCGGGTCGCGACTCAGGGATATGCACACCTACAATCCCTCTACCAACATGTCGCAGATGCCACCCTACGCATGGGGCTACACCGACAATCTGGGCAGCGACACAGAGCGCAGTCACACGTATCTCAAGATAGACAATGCCGTGACGGCCACGGGCGAGCCCGCCAACCTCGAGGCCATCCACTTCGTAAGGATACAGACCGGGCAGACCGGATGCACCCCCAACCTCGGAGAGATAAGCACAGAGGTGTATGGCATATACCGCCCCAGCCCTTCTTTGAGGTGAGCTTTGCAGCTTATCTGCAGAAGAACTATTCACTTTTCGTATTTCACTCTTCACTCTGAAAGATAATCCATAGACCATTATGCTACCTAATCTTCTTATCGCCTTGATGATGCCCCTGGTGGATGTGCCCGACGCGGACAGCATCGGGGCAGAGGTCGTGCTGCGCGAGGTGAGCGTGGCTGCGCAGAGGAAGTTGGGCGATACGGGCGTGGAGAAGACCGTGCTGGACACCACAAAACTGCACCGACACGTGGCCAACTCGCTGGCCGATGTGCTCACGGAGCAGACCACGCTGTTTGTCAAGAGCTATGGCAGAGGAACGGAGAGTACAGCCGAGTTTCGCGGCACGAGCGCGAGCCACACACAGGTGGTGTGGAACGGCATGAAGATCAACTCGCCCATGCTCGGCACGGTGGACTTCTCCTACATCCCCTCCTACTTCGTCGACCAGGCCACGCTCTTGCATGGCGCCTCGTCGCTCAACCTGACGGGTGGTGGTCTCGGAGGGGCCATCGAACTGAGCACGAAGCCCGACTTTACCACCAAGGGATGGAAGGGCATGGCGGTGCAGGGCGTAGGCTCATATAAGACCGTGGATGACTATCTGCGTCTCGACTACACCACCGAGCGATGGAGCAGTAGCACGAGGGTGGCCTATGGGCATGCCAAGAACGACTACGAATATCTCAACCGCGACAAGATGGTGGACGAGCGAGACGAGTGGGGCACGATAGTCAGCAGTTATCACCCCAGAGAGAAGAACAAGAGCGGATACTTCGACGATGTCAATGCCATGCACGACATCCACTACCGCGACGAGCGGGGCAACACGCTGGGGGCATCCGTGTGGTATGGCTACAGTCTGCGCGGACTGCCCTTCCTGTCTGTCGACTACCGCGACGAGGCGGAGTTTTGCAACGAGCACCGGGAGGAGACATGGCGCAGCGTGGTGGGCTGGGACCACAAACGTCGCCTCTACACCTTGGGCGTCAAGGGTGGATACAGCAGTCAGGACATCGCCTACGACTACACTACGACGCGCCAGACACAGCAGACCGACATCACACACAGCCGCAGCAGGGCGCAGACGGGATTTACCACCGTGGAGGCCAACTACTATCCGCTGAGCAACCTCATGATGACGGCCACGGTGGGTGGGCGCTACGCCAAGGTGAGAAGCCGCGACAAGAGCCCCTTCCACATCGGCGACAACTATAACAAGGGGCGCGGCGAGTGGGACGCAGCGCTGACTGTGAGATACAGACCCTGGCAGCGTGTGTCGCTCTCGGCTCTGGTCAGAGGCGAGGGATACGGGGCAGTGGTGGTGCCGGTGATACCCGCCGGCTTTGTCGACGTAGTCATCTACAAGCCCTGGAACCTCGTGGTGAAGGCCTCTGTGGCGCGCAACTACCGTTATCCCTCGATGGACGACCTCTTCTTTCAGCCAGGAGGCAATCCTGACCTGAAGCCTGAGCATGGCTTCACCTACGACGGCGGACTGGAATGGGACACCAAGGGTAGGAGAGTGAGGGTGAAGGGCAACGTGACGGCCTACGACTCGCGCATCAAGGATTGGATACTGTGGACCCCCAATGCCAAGGGATTCTGGGTGCCAAGCAATGTGAGGCGTGTGCACAACTACGGCCTCGAGACCATGCACGACGTGGAGGTGAAGCTGGGCCGCCAATGGCTCGCTGCATGCACCATGAACTATGCCTTCACGCCCTCCATCAACGAGGGCAAGGGGGTGAACAGCAGTGATGCCTCGAGAGGCAAGCAGTTGTGCTATGTGCCTCGCCACAGTGCCAATATCGGGGTGAGACTGGAGTGGCAGGGATGGCGCCTCAACTACTCGTGGGTGTACTACTCGGAGCGATTCACGACCACGAGCAACGAGACACAGTATATCACAGGCCGCATACAGCCCTACTTCATGAGCAACGCCATGCTCGAGAAGCGTCTCCCCCTACGCCGTGTGGAACTCGGTCTGAAAGCCGTGGTGAGAAACCTCCTGGGCACAGAGTATGTCACCGTGCTCTCCCGCCCCATGCCCGGCCGTAACTTCGAGGGCTTTGTGGAGGTGAGATTTTAATAAGCCCCCCTCTAACTCCCCCGAGGGGGAGAACATTTTATCACAGCCACGAATAAATGTAAACATATAAATCGCCATCAATCGTAAACCAATTCAAAGAACTAACAATCATGACAAGGATAATAAATACCACACTCTGCGGATTGTTTGTAGCGCTACTATTGTCCCTGGCAGGATGCCAGAAGAGAGGCGTGGGTGGTGAGGACTCCCTGGAGGGCGACACCATCGAGATGAAGTATGCCACACTGCTCACCATGGTGAGACATGGAGAGAGGGTGGAGGTGACCATCAGGAATCCTTGGGATACGACGAAGGTGTTGCAGCAGTTTTGGGTCGACTCCGTGTGCCGCAGGGCCGCGGTCTACTCGTCCGTCCACTGTTGTCTGGTGGAGGAACTGGGGGGCATCGACCAACTGGCCGGTGTGATGGATGGCAAGTATATCATGCACGAGGAGGTACAGCAGAGACTCAGGGACGGACGCATGAGGGACTTCGGTGAGGGTATGCAGCCCAATGTGGAGGCCGTGATAGAGGTCGGCGTGGACCTGCTCATGTCCAGCCCCATGGAGAACGGGGGCGGCTACGGCAGACTTGAGCGCCTCGGCATACCGATACTGGAATGTGCCGACTATATGGAGGCATCACCCCTGGCCAGGGCTGAGTGGATGAAGCTCTATGGCATCCTCTTTGGCCAGGAGCAAAGGGCTGACAGCCTGTTTCGCCTGGTGGAGCAGCGCTATCTGGCCCTCAGGGAGCAGGCTGCGGGGGTGAGCCACAAACCTCTGGTAGTGGCCGAAATGCCCTACGGCGGACACTGGGATGTGCCCTCGGGGGGGAGCACCACGGGCATCCTCTACAAGGACGCCGGTGCGCGCTATGCCTTTGCCGATGTGGAGGGCGGCGGCAGCAAGTCGCTGTCCGTCGAGGCCACCTTTGAGAAGGCGCAGGCTGCCGATCTGTGGATGATAAAATACCATGCCCCCGAGGCGCTCACCAAGGAGGCGCTGGCCAACGATGTGCCTCTCACCGCCCATATCAAGGCCTACAAGGAGGACAGGGTGTATGGCTGCAACACGCAGTATAAGACCTACTACGAGGACACGCCCTTCCACCCCGACAGGGTACTGGCCGACCTCATCCGTATCATACATCCCGAACTGGGAGTGAAGAGCGAATACCAATACTTTGAACCTGTGAAATGATGAAGCATAAAGGTCTGGTGGCCCTGTGCGGGCTCTTGATAGTGACGGCGTTGCTGTTTGTGGCCTCGCTCGTCTGGGGCAGTGTCAGCATCCCCGCCTCTGAGGTGTGGCGCATACTGTGTGGCGACGCGGCCGGTGTGCCCGCAGCGTGGCGCAGCATCGTGGTGGAGAGCCGTGTGCCCCAGGCTCTGACGGCGCTGCTCTGCGGTGCGGCCCTGAGCAGCGCGGGATTGATCTTGCAGACTGTCTTTCGCAATCCCCTGGCGGGCCCCAGCATACTGGGCATCGATGCGGGAGCCAACCTGGGTGTGGCCATTGTGATGCTGCTGCTGGGTGGTGTGGTGAGTGCCGGTGGATACACGCTGGGCGGATTTGCGCTAATCATCGCCGCTGCACTGGTGGGGGCAATGCTGGTCATGCTGCTGCTACTTGTGATGGCGAGCATGCTCCGCAGCGAGGTGATGCTGCTCATCGTGGGCATGATGATCAGTTATCTGACGAGCAGTCTCATCTCGCTCTTGCACTTCCAGGCCACGGGCGACACGATGCGCTCCTTCATCGTGTGGGGCATGGGCAGTTTTTCGTCGGTCACGATGGACCGCCTGCCCTACCTGGTGGCGAGTGTCTCGGTGGGACTAATGATGGCGCTGCTCATGATCAAACCCCTCAATGCACTGCTCCTTGGCGACCGCTATGCACGCAATCTCGGCGTCAGTGTGCGCACCACGAGGGTTGTGCTGCTCCTCACCTGCGGCTTGCTCACAGCCACCTGTACGGCCTTCTGTGGTCCGGTGGCCTTCCTGGGCCTGGCCGTGCCTCATCTGGCCAGACTCGTGCTCGGCAGCAGCAACCACCGCACCCTCATGCCTGCCTGTATGCTGACGGGCGCATCGCTGGCCCTGCTCTGCAACATACTGTCCACGCTGCCCTCCACCTCCATCATCCCTATCAATGTCATCACCCCGCTCATCGGTGCCCCCACCGTCATCATGGTGGTGGTGAGGAAGAAGTAGGGGCAATGGCGCTTGTAAATTGGAGTCTATAGGGGAGGTGCGGGGATGGTTTTACAACGGAACGAACGGAAAAAACATTAATCACACGAAGGCACGAAGTGATATGAGTATAGCTGACCATAAGTT
>CALZKW010000137.1 GCA_945788095.1 uncultured Prevotellaceae bacterium
GAAACGCTGTTTCTAGCACCATTCCGTATGGAGTAATGCAAGAAACGCTGTTTCTTGTACCATTCCGTATGGAGTAATGCAAGAAACGCTGTTTCTACCATCTTCCTCTTCGGAAAGATGCAATCATCGTGCAACAATTCCTTCGCGCACTTTTCCGAGGCATTAATGACACTGTTTCTTGCTTCAAACCGACAAGAATTGCCACAATGTAAGCCGTATTCTGCCATTTTAATGGCAATATGAATGCCTCATTTTGCCTTCGGGATGCCGAGCGCGGGGCGTGCTATGTGAATTCCGCAACAGAGCAATCGTCCCTATAACTCCCCTTTAACTTCCCTTTTACTCCCTTTTTTACTTCAAGCCCCGGAGGGGCGTTCTCCCCGCTAAACTCCAATTTGCAAATACTGCAGTGAGTGATAACCTCCCCACTATTTCCGAGCGAAGAGTTACTTTCCCTCAAAGACCAGGCCGGTCATGTCCTTTTTGTTGCGGAGCAGGAGGGAGCAGAGGAGGGCCACGATGACGCTTATCACCATGCCGATGGCACCGTAGAGGAGGAAGTTGACGTCGGACATGAAGTTGAGGGCAAAGACGGCGGCTGTTCCGGCCACGAATCCGATGAGGGCGGAGCGGCCGTCAATGCGCTTGAAGAAGATGCCCATGACGAAGAGTCCACCCAGACCGCTGCTCAGCAGACCCAGGATGGTGTTGAAATAGTCGAGCAGCGAGAGGATGTTCCAGGTGGTCATGAGCAGGGCAATGGCCATGCCGATGACACCGCTTACCACGCAGGTGGTGCGTGCCACGCGGAGCACCTGGTGGTCGGTGGCGCTTTGGCGGAAACGCTTGTAGAAGTCCACGCTGAAGGCCGTGGCCACGCTGTTGATATTGCTGCTGATGGTGCTCATGGTGGCGGCAAAGATGGCCGCTATGAGCAGACCGGCCAGTCCGACAGGCATTTGGCTCATCATGAAGTAGGGCAGGATGGCATCACCCTTCTGCATAGAGAAGTCGAGCTGCTCGGGGTGCGTCTTGAAGAAGGTGTAGAGGCCAGTGCCGATGGCATAGAAGGCCACGGAGACGAAGGCCGACATGACGCCGTTGAGCAGGATGCTCTGGCCAGCAGAGCGCTCGTCCTTGGTGGTGAGGTAGCGCTGTATGACGGTCTGGTCGCTGGTGTAGGAGATGAGATTGTTGGCCATGCCGCCAATGATGACCACCCAGAAGGTGGCCTCCTGCCAGTTGAGGCTCCAGTTGAAGAGGCGCAGTTTGTCGTCCTCGAGGGCCAGGTTGATGCATCCGCTGATGCCCCCCTCGGTCTCTACGGCCAGGAAGATGACTGCAAAGATGGCACCGCCCACGAGGATAATGCCCTGCACGACATCGCCCCACACCACGGCCTCCACACCACCCATGGTGCAGTAGACGATGGTCACGATGCTCATCAGCACGATGCACAGGCGTATGTCGATGCCCGTCACGGCGGTGAGGGCCAGCGAGGGCAGGTAGAGCACCAGGGCCATGCGTGCTATCATGAAGATGATGAAGAGCATCGAGGCCATGAGACGCGTGGATATATTAAATCGGTATTCGAGGTACTCGTAGGCACTTGTCACCTTGAGTCGGCGGAAGAAGGGGAGGTAGTACTTGATGACGGGGAAGCTGACCACCAGGATGGTGATGAGCATGGGGTAGTAGGTCCAGTCTGTGGCGTAGGCCTTGGCGGGTATGGCCATGTAGGTGATGGCGCTGAGCATGGTGGCATAGATGCTGATGCCGGCTGCCCACCAGGGTATGCGTCCGCCACCCTTGAAGAAGTCGTCGGCACCGCTCTCGCGCCTCATGAAGTAGTAGCCCAGGCCGAGCATGGAAAGGAGATAGGCCACGAGCACGGTCCAGTTGATCCATCCGAAGGAGGTGGCTGAGGCGAGTTTCACGTGGGCATTGGTGGTGCCGCGGATGCCAGGCTTTGTCTCACCGCCCACGAGGGTCCATCCGTTGCCTGTATCCACGAGGGTGGCCCCGGCACGTGCCAGCAGGGAGTCGCCCTCGGCGGTGGTCCAGGTGTCGGTGATGGTATGGTAAACGAGGGGCTGGGTGCGGAAGTGGTACCACTCGGGCGAGCGGTACATATACTGCTTGTCGTCGTCGATCTCCTTGTCGAGCGATGCCTGCAGGCTCTTGGCGCATGCCATCGAGGTGCTGTCGCCCTGCATGAGGCATTGCTCTATCTCCTGCTGGTATTTGTGCTGCAGATACTGCTGGTTGATGCGGGTCTCAAAGATGGTCTTGTCCACTCCGCCCAGGCAGACGATGTGGCTGTAGCCCGAGGTCACGGCCTGGGCGCCCACGAGTGTGGTGCCGGTGGGCATGGGTGCGGTGGTGGTCCATTGTTGGGTGGTAAGGTTGAGGCAGGCGCCGTCGGTGTGCACCTCGCACGAGATGCTGTCGTTGCCCAGTTCGTAGCCACCCATGATATACAGACTGGCATGCAGGGCCCCGGTCTGTACCGCCACGCAGGGCTGCAGTCGGCCTCTGCCGGGCATCTCGCCCACAACGGTCCACTCCTTGCCCTCGGGGTATTCGAGGCTGAGCACCTGCTTATTGGGCTGGCCCAGCGATTCGCCACCCGCCACGTAGATGGTCGAGCCATGTATGGTGGCCGAGTGGTTGCTGATAGGGTAGGGCAACTTGGGCAGGGCGGTGATGCCCGCCTGGGTGAGCAGCCACACACCGCGGCCGCTTGTCTCAGGCTTCTCGCCGTCGGTGCCACCTATCATCACGATGCCCTCGCCTACGCTGACGCTGGCTCCGTAGGCCAGGGGTGAGGGCAGGGTGATAGCCATCGTGGTCCATTCCTTGTTGCCCTTGAGCGTATAGATAGTGTTGTAGTAGACCTTTTCGCCTCCCTCAGCAGCGGGTGTCTTGGGGAAGTTGCAACCACCGGCCACGGTCAGTTGTCCGCCGACGATTCCGGCGAAGGCACCTGAGACGCTCTGCCCCTTGCTCACCTCGAGCTGGGGCAGATTGGTAACATTGATGTGGTTGTGCTGCGCCATGACGCTGACAGTAGCGGTCAGCATGGCGATGATGAACAAGAGGGCTTTCTTCATAGGTAGGGTAGGGGGGTGTGTGTGATGATGATAGGCGTGGTGGTTAGTCGGCCACGAGGAGTTTCACCTCGCTGCCGAGAGGATAGATGGTAAATCGCTTGACGCATGCGGGTATGAGACAGGTGTATCCCTCGCGGAGCAGTATGTCGCTGGTGTCATCGTTGTCATTGGCCATGCTGATGCGGCAGTAGCCCTTGAGCGAGGTGTAGATGGCATAGGAGTCTGTCTCGGTGCGGAGCATAGGCATCTCTCTGTCGAAGAGGCGTATGCCAACGGCCAGCGATGCGGTGCTGAGCAGTGGTGTGTAGTGGTTGACCATGAGGTCGGCACGTATGAGCGAGAGTTCGTTGAGTATCTCCTCAGTGGGCTGCTGGTTGCAGGCGTTGGGCATAATCTCGGCCAGCAGAGCTGGTTTGTTGATACACACGGCGGTATCGCGGGGCACCACCACGAGGTCGCCGGGCAGTAGTTCTCTCACCTCGTCGGTATCGGTGGTGAGCTGTGTATTGCGGTCGCACTCCACCACGTACAATGCCCTGTGGATGGTCTGTGGAGCCATGCGTGTGATGCCGTTGCCGGTGTTGATGAGTTTCACGGTGCGTATGTGCTCCGTGGTCTTGTCCTTGCCCAGAAGGTCCTGTCCGCAGGTCTCCTCGAGTTCGCAGATGGTCTTGCCCGCCAATGTGCCGTTGCACACGGTGCTGGGTGCCTCCTCGTTGGTGGTTATCTCCCAGCTCTCGCCATAGCGTATGTCGGCCGTGGCATCGGGGTTTTTGATTTCTGATATGCGCTGTCCTCCCCACTCCTTTTGGTGGAGATTGTCGCGAAACAGCATGGGGTATAATCTCATATTATTTGTCTTTTTCGCCCTTGAGGGCGAAGGTCTGAAGTCTGAAGTCTGAGGTCAATGGTTCCTTGTCCAACGTCTAAGGTGAGAGGGCGAAAGTCTATAATCATATAGCCTACGACCTATAACCTAAAACCTACAACCTCAAAAGCACCTACCTTGCCAGGAGTTTACAGATTTTGTTTTGGAAGGCTCTGCCCAAGGCTGGTGAGCGGAGGTTGTTGTTCATGATGCTAAAGGCGAGCATGTGTCCGTTGGCTGCTTTCAGATAGCCCGACAGGGTGCTCACGCCGCTGATGGTGCCGGTCTTGGCCCTGACGTTGTCCTCGGCCTTGCTGTCCTTCATGCGGCTTTTCAGCGTGCCGTCCACTCCGGCTATGGGTAGCGACTCGAATAGCGGCTCATAGATATTGGGGTTGCGGTAGGCATAGATGAGCAGACGGGTGATGCTCTCAGGTGTGACGCGGTTGCCATGCGAGAGTCCGCTGCCATCATTGATGACGAGTGTCGAGAGGTCGGCCCCGCTCTCGCCCATCACGCGCTTCACGGTCTGCACACAGTTGTTGTAGTTCCACTCACACGGATTGTTACAATTGTGTCCCAGTTGTAGCATCATACACTCGGCATAGTAGTTGTCGCTCTTCTTCATCATGCGGTCGAGCACATCGGCTATGGGTCGGTCGATGCTCCATATCTTGGTGACTTTCAGCGAGTCTATGTTGCTTCGCCCATAGGGGTTTCGCTTGTCAAACTCCATGCCGTCCTCGCGCAGCAGTTCGTAGATGGCGCGTGTGAAGTAGGTTTCCGGGTGTTTCACTCTTGTCCCACTTTTGCTCTTGTTGCCTGGCATTTCGGTCGAGATGCGTCCTCTGTTCATGGCCAGGGGGGTGATGAATAGTTCGCTGTCGCCGGCCTGTATGCGCTCGTAGGTGGTGTGTGCCTTTTTGAGCAGGGCGTCCTTTTGGTGCACGTCGGCATAGATATAGCCGGATATGCGGTTGATTCCCAACGCCTTGATGTGGTCGGCTATGGCTCTGGCGTCGTCGAAGGAGAGCATGGGGTCGAATCCTCCCACCACGTAGATGTCTCCGTCGAGCATGCGTGTGGTGTCCGAAGTGTTACAGATTTGTCCCGAATAGTAGACAGGTGTGGAGAATGTGTAGTCCTTGCCCAGGGTGGAGAGGGCGGCTATGCTGGTGAGCAGTTTTTCGTTGCTGGCGGGCTTGTAGCCCACGTTGGCTTTGTAGCTATACACCACGGAATCCACTTCGAGGTCGTATACGTAGATGCCTGTGCGGTTGCCTATCTTGCTGATTTCCTTGCTTGCCAGTTCGAGTCGGTCCAGGGTGCTTCCCCCCCACATATCCTCGAGGTCCGACATGACGTCGAGCATAATGATCGAGTCTGTCACCTCCTCGTCGAAGTCCTTTTCCAGGTCCTCATCGTCGTCCATGCTTTGTGCCTGGATGGCCAGTGGCATGAGGCATGCCATGAGTATGAGTAGTAACTTTTTGTAGCCGAATATGTTCATAATCTGTCCCAGTTATGGTTCGAGTTTTGTCCCTCTTTTGCCGCCTCGCGCGGTTTTGTGGGCTTAGTGGTGGTCCGCCGCCGGTGTGTCAGAAGATGGTGGTGGCGCTCCAGGGGTACACCTGCTCCTTGGCGGAGAAGGTCTTCAGGGCGCGCTCCAGCTTGTCGATGGTAAAGGGCACGTGTGCCACGTATGCGTGGTTGCCTTCCACCATTTCTCTGACGGCCTGTGGCAGCCAGACGTGGTGGTTTTGTATGTCCTCGTCGCTGAGGCTTTCGTGGTGTGCGTATGCCACTATGAGGGGCAGTCGGTGTCGGTATACGGCTGTGCGTATCTGCCAGTTGAGTATCTCGCTGTCGACGTTGACCACGGGCGAAGCCACCACCAGCACGTTGTCGGCCTCCCTCATGTCCTTCACGAATCGCTGCTGCAGGGTGGTGGTGAGCATGCCCTCGTGTTCGGCGGCAAACTTGATTTCGTCCATATTGACGAAGTCGAATCGGTTGCCGTAAGTCTTCTCGTAGCGTTCGAGTTGCAGGAAGGCCGCGAAGTTGCTAAATTCGTGGTTGATTACTCCCATTGCATCGAATGCGATGTAGGTCTTTTTTCTTTCCATAGTGGCATTGTATTTTGAGGTTATCTGTGCAAAGGTACCGCTTTTATTTATATAATAGGTATGGATTGTGGAAAAAGTTGTCCTCTGGAGAACAACTGCAGAGGAAGGCTTTGGGGCGGCACCGGGAATGTTCTGTGTTGGTGAATTATGGTTTGTGGGGGGAGTTGCGGTGTATAAAATATCGATAAATAAGAGATAATAAAAATAGGAGCTAATATATAAAAAAGAAAATAGCGAACACCTGGACCGCCCTCAGAGACATTCGCCTGGAGGGCGATTGTATCGACCACGAAATTTGCATTGCTTATGTCAACTTATGGTCAGCTATACTCATATCACTTCGTGCCTTCGTGTGATTAATATTTTTCCGTTCGTTCCGTTGTTAAACCACCCCCGCATCTCCCCCATAAACCCCAATTTACTCGCTTATCACCTCCATGCTCATGGTGATGTCCGCCTCGGGGCGGTCGCCGCGGAGGGTCTTGCAGGCCTGTATCTTCTCCACCACCTCCAGGCCGCTTTCCACTTCGCCAAACACGGTGTACTGGCCGTCGAGGAAGGGGGTGCCACCCAGCGTGGTGTAGGCCTCCACCTGTGCGGGAGTAAACTGAGGACGTGGTCGCTCGCTGCATATCGCCTTGGTCTGAGCGATGAGCTCGTCTTGCAGGGCAGACAGAGCCTCGCGGTCGCGGTTGCGGCGCATGTCCATGATCTCCTTCTTGTGCTCAGCCACGAGCGAGTTGAAGACGCTCTGCTCCTCCTGCATGGCCATCTGCTTCTCCATCTGTCTGAGTTCGCCGCTCTTGTAGGTCTTGCCCCACACGATGTAGAACTGGCTGCCCGAGCTCTCGCGGTTGGGGTTCACCTCGTCGGCCTGACGCGCTGCGCTCAGGGCTCCGCGCTTGTGGAAGAGCTGAGGATAGACCATTTCGGCAGGGATGGTGTAGTCCGGACCGCCTGTGCCCAGCATCTTGCCCTTGGGTGCACCCTTGCTGTCGGGGTCGCCGCCCTGTATCATAAAGTCCTTGATGACGCGGTGGAAGAGCGTTCCGTCGTAGTAGCCCTCCTTGGCCAGTTTGATGAAGTTGTCGCGGTGGAGAGGAGTCTCGTCGTAGAGGCGCACGATGATGTCACCCTCCGAGGTCATAATCTTGATTCTTCTTGCCATAATATTATAATGTATTAATGTTTTGCTCTGCAAAGATACGTCATTAAGGCGGAAGGGGGAAATAATTTAAGGCTCACTGGGAAAAAACTGTATGCAAATTATGGTTTATAGGGGAGAACGCCCCTTCGGGGCAAGAAGTAAAAAAGGGAGTAAAAGGGAAATTAAAAGGGAAGTTAAAAGGACGAATGTCTTGTTGCCGAAATCACATAGCAAGCCCCACTGGGGACGACCTTCATTCAAATTATGGTTTATGGGGGAGATGGGGGAACAACGGAACGAACGGAAAGCCCCCTCTAACTCCCCGAAGGGGGAGAATATCAGATGCGCGGCTACGAATAAATAGCGAACACCTGGAACGCCAACAGAGATATTCGCCTGGAGGGCGATATTTCTGTAACCCCAGGTGCCGAACGAAGTGGCACCTGGGGTGCAAGGATCCACACTACAAGCGCCTGGAGGGCGCTACCTTGGGATGCAGCGACGTGTGAACATCGAGGTA
>CALZKW010000138.1 GCA_945788095.1 uncultured Prevotellaceae bacterium
AGGGGCAAGCCCCTACGCTATATTAGGAGCCCCCTTCAGGGGCATTGGCTATAAGGAATATATTACCAGCGAGTTATATGTTAACCTATAATTTTCCCGGACACCAATAGATAAAAATGTACTAACTTTGTGCACTGGCATAGGGTTTGAGATTCTTTTTGTTTGCTACCTTAAAGATACTCATTTTCTGCGATATACGCAATAATTCCTATGCTTTTTGTGCCTTAATTTATAGTGCCAACTAACTCCCGAAACTTAAATTAATATATATTCCTCACCTCGCGACAGAGAATCTACCCAGCAGAGCCCCAATAACCATTGTGCGAGGCGATTCACCACCTCGAGTACCAGCGCCCATGCCCTCTTCTCCCCCCCCTCCCATGGAAGGTTAGGCGAGAGCTACTCAATTGTTCACTTTCAGAACAAACGTGGTTAAAATATGGTAATTTTGGACCGCATACAGAGAATATTACTTACCTTTGCACCCAAGAAAAACTATACAAAAATCAAACCACAAATAGATGAAAGCAAATAAGACATTGATAGCATCACTGATGGCGGGAGCCATCATGCTAACGGGCTGCAAAGGCACAGAGACCAAGCCCACAAAGGATCCGCTCCAGGTAGTCACAGAGACTGTGGAGATGAGCACCGACTACGACTCCGACGACTACGTGGGTGTAGTCGAGGCGGAGAGTTCGTCGATGGTTAGCTTCACTGGCACCGGACTCATCGTCGACATGCTCGTCAAGGAGGGACAGCGCGTGCGCAAGGGCCAGCTCATAGCCCGACTCGACACCGAACAGGCTCAGCACATGCTCTCACAGGCTCGCTACGGACGCGAACAGGCGGCCAACGCATCGGCACAGGCCCGACAGAGCGAGGAGCAGGCCCGACTCGCACAGCAGCAGGCTGCCAACTCGGTAGCCATGGCCAAGGCTCAGCTCGATCAGGCCAAGGATGCCCAGGAGCGCATGCGTAAACTCTATGAGGCCAACTCACTGCCCGAGATGAAATGGGTGGAAGTAAAGTCGAAGGTAGAGCAGGCTCAGGCCAGCTACGACATTGCCCTCAAAAGTCAGGAGCAGGCTGCCGTCACACTGCGACAGAGCCAGACCGGATACGACCAGACACAGACCGCACAGGGACAGGCCGGCGTGACCGAGAAGATGGCCGAAAAGAACCTCAAGGACTGTTCTGTATACGCCCCATGCGATGGCGTGGTGACCAACAGATACCTCAACCGTGGCGAGGTGGCTCTCCCCTCGCAACCCATCGTCAAGATTATCACCAGCCGCGACGTCAAGGTCTGCATTAGCGTGCCCGAGGCAGACATTGCCAAACTCCAGGACGGCGACCGTATGACCGTGCGCTGCGCCGCTCTCGAGGGCGAGGAGTGGGTCAGCCAGACCATCGTCAAGGACATGCAGGGCGACGTCACCACACACACCTATAAGGTCAACATCCAGGTGCGCGACGCAGGCGACAAGCTCCTCCCCGGCATGGTGTGCAATGTCAAGCATGCCAAGGGCGAGAGCGAAGCTCGCATCACCGTGCCCATCAAGGCAGTGCAGCAGAGAGCTGACCACACCCTCTTCGTATGGGTGGCAGAGGGAGGCAAGGCACACCGTCGCACCATCACTATAGCCCAGACCGTGGGCAACCGCGCCATCGTCACCTCTGGCCTTAAGCCAGGCGACCGTATCATTACCGAGGGTTACCAGAAGGTCGACGAGGGAGGGGAAATCAGATAACAGCCCCCTGCCCTTCCCGAAAGAGGAGGGAGCCACAGATCATCTCAGATAACAGAGGCCTCCGGACTCTCCGGACTCACCAATCATCCAACAAGAAGATAAATATGAAGACCAACAATAGAATGGCAGCATGGGTGGCGTGGCCCATCAAGAACTACCGCATCACTCTGCTGCTCACAGTACTGGTATTCATCTTCGGACTCATCGGACTGAAGATGATGCCCAAGGACGAGTTCCCTCCCTTCACCATCCGCCAGGGACTCGTCGTGGCCGTATACCCTGGCGCCACCAGCGAGGAGGTGGAGCAGCAGGTGGCCCGGCCACTCGAGCGCTTCCTCTTCACATACAGCGAAGTGAAGCGTTCCAAAACCACCACCACGAGTATGAACGGCATGTGCGTCTGCATGGTGCAGCTCGAGGATAACGTGTACAACCAGGACGAGGTGTGGAGTAAACTCAAGCACGGGCTCAATACCTTCAAGCAGAACCTGCCTCAGGGCGTGCTGGCGCTCATCGCCAACGACAACTTCGGCAGCACCTCAGCACTGCTCATCAGCGTGGAGAGCGAGATGCGCTCCTACCGAGAACTCAAGCAGTATAGCGACGACCTGGCAGACCGACTGCGACGCATACCCAGCGTGAGCAACGTCAACCTCTATGGCGACATCAAGCAGCAGATCTCACTCTATGTGGACCGCCAGCGTCTGGCTGCCTATGGCATCGGCCAGAGCGCTATCATGCAGACCCTCTCTGCCCAGGGACTCACCACCATGGCAGGTAGCGTCAGCAACACAGGCGAGAATGCACCCATCCACCTCGCACCCACCGACCAGAGCGAGGAGGAGATAGGCAATCAAATCGTCTTCACCGACCCTCAAAACCGCGTGGTGCGCATCAAGGACATCGCCACCATCAAGCGCGAATACGACCTCACCAATAGCTACATACAGCAGAATGGCCACAACTGCGTGCTCCTCTCATTGGAGATGAACGAGGGCAACAACATCGTGAAGTATGGCCAGGACGTCGACGTAGTGCTTCAGGATTTCGCAGACACCTATCTCCCCTCCGACGTCAAGACATGCCGCATCACCGACATGCCTCAGGTAGTGGGCGACTCCGTGTATAGTTTCCTGCGCGACCTCATGCTCTCTATGGCTGTCATCATCCTCGTCATGATGATTCTCTTCCCCATTCGTTCGGCTATCGTGGCTGCCATCACCATCCCCCTGAGCACATTCACCTCCATCGGTATCATGTATGCTGTGGGCATCCCCCTCAACATCATCACCCTTGCTTCGCTCATCGTCGTGCTGGGTATGATAGTCGACAACAGTATCGTGGTCATCGACGGATACCTCGAATACCGCCAGCGCGGACTGGAGCGCCGACGCGCTGCCGTGGAGAGTGCTGCCAAGTACTTCATGCCCATGATGCTTGCCACCCTGTGTATCTGTGTCATCTTCTACCCCATCCTCTTCACCATGACGGGCGATGCGGGCGATGTCATCGGATACTTCCCCGCCACCATCACCATCAATCTCATGGTGTCTTTGGCCGTAGCAGTAGGCATCATCCCCCTGCTCAACTGCTCCATCATCCGCAAGGTGGCTGAGAAGGGAGAGGGCAAGAAGAGCATCACAGACTACGTGCAAGAGTGGTACGAGGTGGCTCTCAAATGGTGCTTCAAGCATCCCAAGACCACACTCATCGGAGCCGTGGTGCTCGTCATCGCCACATCAGCCATCTTCCCCTTCCTCAAGATGCGTCAGTTCCCCTATGCTGACCGCAACCAGTTTGCCGTGGAGATCTATCTCCCCCAGGGCAGCGGACTCAAGGAGACCGAACAGGTGGCCACCGAGCTGCGCGAAATACTGCAGAAGGACGAGCGCGTGACCAGCATCACCAGCTTCATCGGATGCAGCAGTCCCCGATTCCAGGTGTCGTATGCACCACAGATGGGCGGCAAGAACTATGCTCAGTTTATCGTCAACACGCCCGACAACGAGACCACTCTCGAACTGCTGCGTGAATACGCACCCAAGTACAGCAACCACTGGCCTAAGGCTTACTGCAAGTTCAAGCAGATGGACTTCCTCAACGTGCCCACCTATGAGTACCGATTCATAGGCGAGAACCTCGATAGCCTGCAGCTCGCCGCTGACCGACTCATGGGCTATCTGCGCGAGATGCCCGAGCTGGAGTGGATACACACCGACAACGAGCAGCCCTACCCCATCATTGATGTCACACTCGACCCCGTGGCCAGTGCTCAGCAGGGCATCAACCGCTCTACTGCAGCTCTCCAGCTGATGGCCAACACCGGCGACCTCAGTGTGGGCAGCGTATGGGAGGGCAACTATGAGGTGCCCATCGTGGTCAAGGACGCCAGTCGCGAGAACACCACCTATAGCGATGTGGAGAACGTCTATCTGACCTCTCTTACTGGCAAGTCTACCCAGGTACGCCAGGTGGCCACTGTCAAGCCTACATGGAGTCATGCCAAGATCAATCACCGAGGTGGTGAGCGTTGTCTGAGCGTATTGGCAGAGGGCAAGCAGGGAGTGCTGGCTGAGCGTGTGCAGAAGCGCATAGCCACCATCATCGCCGATAGCCTCCAGCTCCCCCACGGCGTCGAGGCAGAGATAGGCGGCGAGGTGGAGAAGAACAATGAGATGGTGCCCCAGATTGCCATGGGCATCGCACTGGCTTTGGTGCTGATATTCTTCTTCCTGCTCTTCAACTTCAAGAAGTTTGGCCTCACCAGCCTCTGTATGGTAGCCATCGGACTCAGTCTACCTGGTGCCATGATAGGACTCTTTGTGGCCAACAATACTCTCGGACTGACATCGCTCTTCGGATTCATCACACTCATGGGTATCATCATGCGCAATGAGATTCTCATCTTCGAGCATGCCGAAGCGCTCGTCAAGCAGGGATGGACACCCCACGATGCAGCCTTCGATGCCGGACGCCGACGCATGGTGCCCATCTTCCTCACCACAGCCACCACAGCCGTGGGTGTCATACCCATGATCATGGCAGGCAGCTCGTTCTGGATGCCCGTAGGTATCACCATCTTCGCTGGTGGTATCGGCACACTACTCCTCGTAGTCACTGTGCTTCCCGTGGCATACTGGAAACTGAGCAAACACCCCGAGAGACGTCCAAAGCAATAGCACTTTGTGGCGGATTGTTTAACAAGCAATGTTAAATTAACAGCCAACAACACACAAAACCTCATTATGAAGCGAACTATCCTATCCATAATACTGCTCGCAGGCACGCTGGCCTCCACGGCACAGACTCACTCGCTCGAGGAATGCCTGAAGATGGCGGCACAAAACAACCGTACCCTCAAGAGCCAGCGCATAGACATCGAGAAGGCACAGGCTGACAAGCGCAGCGCCTTCATGAACTACCTGCCCAAGGTAGACGCCACAGCCATGGGATTCGTCAGCGCCAACGACCTCATCGATGGCAAACTCACCATCGACGACGACTTCAAGGCAGGACTCATGCAGGACCCCACCATCGGTGGCATCATCAGTCAGCAGCCTCAACAAATACAGATGGCTCTGGCGGGACTGAAGGAAATACAATTTAACATGCTCGACAAGGGCTTCACGGCTGCCGTGACCATCATGCAGCCCATCTACGCAGGCGGACAGATCATCAATGGCAACCGACTGGCCGAACTGGGCATCGATGTCAAGCAGTTGCAGTACAAGATGAACGAGCGAGAAGTGATGCAGAATGTCACACAGTACTACTGGGGCATACAGTCACTCAGAGGCAGCATCAAGACCCTCGATGCCGTAGACAAGCAACTCACCGAGCTCCACAAGCAGGTGGATCAGTATGTCAAAGCTGGTGTGACTAACCGCAACGACTTGCTCACCGTAGAACTCAAACAACAGGAGATGGCAAGCAACCGTCTCAAGATAAACAACGGACTCATGCTCTCCGAGATGGTCCTGGCACAGCTCGTGGGGGCCGACCCAGCCACCTTCCATGTCGACGAGGCTACAACCTACGCAGACAACGCACCCGCCTCCTACTACGAGGACACCGAGGCTGCCGTAGCACAGCGCACCGAGGTAGCTCTCACCCAGAAGGCCGTAGAGGCCAGCAGACTGCAACTCAAGATGGAGCAGGGCAAGAACCTCCCATCCGTAGCTATCGGAGCAGCAGGCATGTACTACGCCATGGGAGGCAACGTAGGCCAGCAGACCAACCTGACTGGCCAGGAGAGCACCGTAGGCAAGATGAAGATGAGCAATCTCAATGTCATCGGCATGGCAACAGTCAGCATCCCCATCTCGTCGTGGTGGAGCCGCAAGCACGACATCAACAAGGCCAAGAGCAACCTCCTACAGGCCGAACTGACACGTCAAGAAACAGAGGAAAAACTGCACATCGACGTGCAGAATGCATGGAACGCTCTCAACGAGGCCTACGCACAGATAGAGATAGCTCGCAAGAGCGTAGAGAGTAGCAACGAGAACCTCCGTCTCAACCGCGACTACTACAACGTAGGGCAGACCAATATGAGCGACCTCCTCGATGCCTATACCCTCTATACAAAGTCGGCCAACACCCTCACCGAGGCATTGGCCAACTACCAGATCAAACTGGCGGATTATCTTCGAAAGGTAAAGTGAGATTTTAGGTTGTAGGTTTTAGGCCGCTACGCTCTTGAGGTTGTAGTGATTCCACCTAAAACTTAGGCAACTATATACAATTAGGCACATGGTGTCGCCCTCCAGGCGACCATGCCAAATAGGATATCGTTGCCTTATTAAAACTACTTCGTCAGCGAAATCCTCAGATTCAACTTCAGATAGTACACCCCATTCTCGCGCTCCAGGTAGCCATACTTATCCTCCTCGGGCAGAGTGCGGTCCAGACGCGTATGCGCGAAAAGGAAGTCGGAGAAGGTCTGCTCATCCATTCGGCTATAGAGCACCATACGCCCCTGAGCATCCACCATGATGTAACCATTGACGGCAGACTGACGTCCGTTCCACTGCTTGGCAGGGCGCATGCCCCAGGCGGCAGCCAGCAATAACTGGCGCACCTTGTGCTCATAGAAGCCGTGCTTGCGCACCAGTTCATCCTTCACCTTCAAAGGGTTGCGCTCCGAGAGATCAGCAACCAGGTCCTTGACACGATTGATACCATCGAGGTGAAGTGTACGGAGCATAGTACCAATGATGCGGGGCAGATTGGTGTCAATCATCAGGAGGTTGCTCTTGAATACACGGTCAGCCACATCGGCAAACTTGAGCACACCACCGATACTCTCGATGTAGAGCATACGGCGGGCCACCTCAGCCACATTCTCTGGCTGTTCTGTATAGTTGATCTTGCTCACAGCAGGCTGCGAGAGTTTGATGCCGCTCTGCTCAAACTTGATATTGGCCTGACGACCACCACTCAACAGGGGCATATAGCCACACATCAGGCTCTGGATGCGTACACCCACCACGGGGCCATCCATCGTGTAGAGTCCAAGATGAAGGTCCGTACGATCATCAGTCTGTGCCTCCATATCGAATATCTGCAGGGCATCCAGGAATCCCTCAATGTCCGTAATGTCTATCTCCGTCTGTCCCTGCGACTCGCGATGTCGCTCCAGCAGCCACTCGGAGGCGGCACGGAAGTCCTCGCGAGGCAGACTCATGCGCACCTTGTCGCCCTCTACGCTGATCTCCTCAGGACCAATCACATAGCGACGCACGCCATCGTGCTCTTGGCGCTGCACATAAGCCACGGGAATACTTGCTCCGGCCTTGCCCTCAGCATCACCCATAGCGATGACACCATGGCCCAGGAGATGGAAAAACACATACAATTCGTTCAGTTCTCTGCGTGTTGCTTCTAACATATTCTTTCTCAAGTTTCGCAAGCTCAACTATCGCAGGTTTTAGGTCGCTTCGCTCTTGAAGT
>CALZKW010000139.1 GCA_945788095.1 uncultured Prevotellaceae bacterium
TCCTTTGGCCCTGTAAGGGCCTCCTAACTAATACGTTATGAAAATATTTAAGTTATGTCGCTCCTACAGAGCGAAAGGAAAAGATGTCCCCAATACGTAGGGGCAAGCCCCTACGCTATATTAGGAGCCCCCTTCAGGGACATTTGCTATAAGGAACATATTACCAGCGAGTTATATGTTAACCTATAATTTTTCCTGGACACCAATAATTTAATAACGTAATAGAGCGGGTGGGAATGAGTACAATGCGATGCTTATTCCCACCCGCTCAGTTTTAGGACTTTGGTTGTGGCCCGCGTCGCTCGCCAACTGGCCAACAATTGTTCGCTAACTGGAGAGCGACGGTAAAGCATCGCCAGTCTGCGAAGCGTCATTCTTTGAGCTGCCGAGCGCGTGGCTTCGTGTGAATAATATTTTCCGTTCGTTCCATTGTTACCCCATCCCACTCTGCCTCTTCACGGCGACCTCTGTTTTATCCCAAAGCTCACTCCACTTCGGGGTAGGGCTGGGGGTAGGGCCTTTTATTCCTAATCTCCCCCGTGCTGAGGGGCAATCTATATCTGGTTTTTTTAGCAGTTATTAAGGTATTTGGGAGAAAAATAGGTTATTTAGAGCCATTTTTACCGAGATATCTTTGCCTCATTGTTGGAAATAAGTTAACTTTGCCAAGTTATCATCTTGCATTGCCTTCGGGCTTTGCATGTATAATTAGAGATGAATATTTATTATTTAAAATTATAATTATGAAAAAGTTCCTACTTTTATTGACACTCTTTGCCAGCTCCATCTGCGCTATGGCACAGGACGCAGTCAGTGCGAAGGTGAGCGGAAGCACCCTCAACATCGGTTTGACCAACTCTGTTGAGTACGTAGCCTTCCAGATGGACATCAAGCTCCCCGCCGGAGTCAATGCCACCACTTTCTCTGCTGTCACCTCGCGTCTTACCGCAGGCAGTACCGCTGCCATCGGTGACCCCGGTTTCATTGTAGCCAGCAACAAGATTGACGATGCCAACAACATCTATCGCGTTATTGCATACAACCTCAGCAATAATGCCATCGCTGGCGCTTCAGGCGACGATGTTCTCACCATCGCTCTCTCAGCCACAGTAGGCACTCCCTCACAGGTAGAGGTTTCAAACATCCTCTTCGTTAAGAAGGACGGCCTCGCTGCTCAGAAACTCGCTAACGTAACTGGTGTGGCTGGTTATCAGTTGGGTGATGTTAACCACGATGATAAGGTAAATGGACTTGACCTCGCTCTTGTCTTGAACTACATTCTTGGTGCCGCAGATGCTTCTCAACTTGACGTTCAACTTGCAGATATGAACGGTAAGGACGGCGTAAATGGTGTTGACCTTGCGCTTGTTCTAAATGCTATTTTGGGTATATAATTAATAAAAAATGATATGAAAAAGTTTATTTTTTCTCTTTTTGTCATGCTTTCTTGTGTAAGCATGTACGCTCAGGAATACTCTCTGGTTATTCAGGGTAAAGTACAGCAGGGCGGCTCTTCTGAGGTTTCAGTCCTCCTTAAGAATCCTCAGCGTCTTATGGTAGTCCAGGGAGATTTCCTCCTTCCTTCTGGTATGACAATCACAGGTGTAACAAATAAGTGTGATCTTAATTTTAACTTCAATCTCAAAGAAGGTCTGTGGGTATTTATTAATACACCAGAGGCTGATAAGTTCGTTGAGGCATCTGATGATTATGTTGAGATTGCAACTTTGACAGTAGCTGTTAATAATAGCGTTGAATTAGGTGACCATATTGTAGAAACCGTTAATGAGGCACTTGCAATTTATCCTGATGCAGGTCAGGCACCAACCAACACTCCAGAGCAGGGCACTATTACCGTTCAGCGTGCTATTGCTGTAGATCCTCTTGACGCAGGTTATGGCATTGCTATCTTCCCCCGTCAGATTCAGCGCGGTGATGTCGTGTTTGACTTTGTATATAAGGCAAAAAAGGGAATCAAGAACATCACAATGGATGTAGAATTGCCAACAGGTATCTATTTCGTAGATTCTGAAGAATGGGATAGGACTAAGGTAACAAGTGCCCTCACAGCTACAAAAGTTACAGTTACTGGTGACCCTACTTTTTCGTGGTCACTTCCTGAGGTTGATTTTCCTACAACAGCAACTATCAAATTAAGCGGTACTTATACAGGCAAGTCTAAGAAGTACCTGAATATGTCTGACACATACGTTCCCTTCGCCAAAATCTCTGCTTGCGTAATGACTGACGCTGATGTTGCTGATGGTTTGACTGATCCCTTCTTGGGTGCTGGCGTACATGCAATCAAACTTTCTAATATTGTCATGACTGACATCGATGGCGGTGTTCACCAGGGTGAGTATATGGCTTCTCTCTTTATGGATGAGTCAAAGGGTGACGCTATCCTCTATGGTCACTACAATGACGATGCTAAGGCAGCTGCTCAGGCTGCTCTCAAGGGCGGTTCTGCTGATATCACCGAGGCTACTGTAGACGGCGACCTTGCTCTCAACGACGTACTCGTTTATGGCAAGACCAACACCTCTTACTCACGCAACGTGACTGCAGGTAACTATGGTACTATCTGCCTCCCCTACACTCTCGCAAGCGATGCTAACGTACAGTACTACACCCTCTCTAATGTTCAGCCTGATAAGGTTGTATTCGCTCCCGCTGCTAACGTAGCTGCTAACGAGCCCGCTCTCTTCAAGGCTAAGAACGCCACCATCTCTTCTGAGAGCACTGGCTACTGCCTCGCTAAGACCGCTGGCACTGGTGCTGAGTTTGGTGGCCTCCAGCTCACTGGTACTTATGCTCCCTTAAATCTCGCTTCTGAGGCTGGCTACTATGTATCAGACAACAAGCTCTACAAAGATGGTGCTACCGTAGCTCCCTTCCGCGCTTACCTCGCTGGTACTGCTCACGTCAACGGCCTCCGCATCTTCATCGATGGCGAGACCGGTCTCGAGGAAATCACCGACCAGCTCTCAAACGACGACATCTACAACCTCCAGGGCGTTAAGCTCCAGAAGACCCAGAAGGGTGTCAACATCGTAGGTGGCAAGAAGATTTTTGTTAAATAACTAAATTCACATACACATTATGAAGACTAATTATATCAAGCCCGAGGCTGTGGCTATCAACGTAACCTCAGCCAACATCCTTCAGGCAAGCCCCGGCGAACTCTCTTTCGGTTCTGTTGAGGGTAGTCACACTGCCGACGTTACTGAGCAGACCTCTATTACAAACACTAACGTATGGGGCGAGGAGTGGTAATCACACCAAGCTTCCCAACACATACCAAGGCTGCACCCCCAAACAGGGTGCAGCCTTTTTTGGCTCCTATGGGGTGGGGGAGTTAGAGAGGGCTTTCCCACAGACCAGTACTTTTTATTAAGACCTTTTCCCCCTTCCCCTTGTTCGTTCCGCTGAAAAGGTTTATATTTGTCCTATCATTCAAAAACCATTCTATATGAAAGAACAAATCACACAGCGCGTGGAGGCTGTTCGCCAGTACCTCAGAGACAACGACCTCCACGCTTTCATCTTCCCCAGCACCGACCCACATTGTGGTGAGTACATACCCGACCACTGGAAGACACGCCAGTGGGTAAGCGGATTCGATGGCAGTGCCGGCACTGCCGTTGTCACCCTCGACGATGCCGCTCTCTGGACAGACAGCCGCTACTTCCTCGCTGCCGAGGAGCAACTTGAGGACACCCCCTTCACCCTCATGAAGCAGGGCGTGGAGGGCACACCCACCATCGACGAGTGGCTCGGACGATGCCTTGATGAAGGCTGCGTAGTAGGCATCGATCCATGGGTCAATACCATCGATAGCGTCAACACCCTCGAGGCAGAGTTGATGCACTTTGGCATCGAGGTCAAGTCTGCAGACAACCCCGCCGATGAGTTGTGGAAGGATCGTCCCGCACTCTCCGGCGCCCCCATCGAGATACAGCCCCTCGAGCTCTGCGGCCTTTCGGCCCACGATAAGATAGAACTGGTGCGCTCTAAGATGACCGCCGAGGTGCTCGTCATCACCCAGCTCGACGAGATAGCCTGGCTGCTCAACCTCCGTGGCAGCGATGTGCACTGCAACCCCGTCTTCGTAAGCTATGTGGTCATCACTGCCGAAGAGTGCCACCTCTATGTAGAGCTCCGCAAGGTGTCGCCCAAGGTGGCTAAGTACCTCGAGGCTGAGGGAGTCGACGTGCGTCCCTACTCACAGTTCAAGGAGGACCTCCAGGAGATTGAGTCCGACGTGCAGCTCAATCCCGCCACAGCCAACTATGCCATCTACGACATCACCTCAGAGATGTTCATCGACTTCGTAGCCTCACCATCCATCATAGCTCCCCTCAAGGCTGTCAAGACAGAGGCCGAGATCACGGGCATGCGCAATGCCATGCTGCGTGATGGTGTCGCCATGGTGCGCTTCCTCAAGTGGCTCAACCCCGCCGTAGAGGCAGGTGGCGAGACAGAGATGAGCATTGACCGCCGCCTCACCACGCTGCGTGCCGCACAGGATAAGTACCGCGACATCTCCTTCGACACCATTGCCGGCTATGCTCACCATGGTGCCATCGTCCACTACGAGGCTACCCCCGAGACAGACATCGAACTCGAGCCTCGCGGTCTCCTCCTCCTGGACAGCGGTGCCCAGTATCAGGACGGCACCACCGACATCACCCGCACCATAGCCCTCGGTGAACTCACTGAGGAGGAGCGCCACGACTACACCCTCGTGCTACGCGGTCACATCCGCCTTGCTATGGTTAAGTTCCCCAGCGGTTCGAGCGGCACCCAACTCGACGTCTGTGCCCGCTATGCCATGTGGCAGGAGGGCATCAACTACCTCCACGGCACAGGTCACGGCGTGGGCAGCTATCTCAATGTGCACGAAGGCCCTCACCAGATACGTATGAACTACATGCCTGCCCCCCTCGTGGCCGGCATGACGGTGACCAACGAGCCCGGCATCTACCGCGCCGGCAAGCATGGTGTGCGCATTGAGAACACGATGCTCATCACCCACTACTGCCAGGGCGAATACGGTGAGTTCCTCCAGCTCGAGCCCCTCACCCTCTGTCCCATCGACACCGCCCCCATCAACCTCCACGAGATGCAGCAGGACGAGATTGTCTACCTCAACTGGTACCACCAGCACGTCTACGACACCCTCTCGCCCCACCTCACTCCCGACGAGGCAGCCTGGCTCAAGGAAGCCTGCAAGCCCCTCTAAACCAAGAGCCCCTGTTCGAGGCAATTCATCGCCTCGCCCTCCTAAAACCTAAAACCCCAAAACCTCAAACCCCTAAAAATGGCAATTATAAAGAAACTCGCGGGGATGCCTGCCCCCCGTTTTGGCAAGCACTGCTACTTCTCAGAGGGAGCAGTCATCGTAGGCGACGTAGAGATGGGCGACGACTGCACCATCTGGTTTAACGCCGTGGTGCGCGGCGACGTTCACTTCATCAAGATAGGCAACCGCACCAACGTGCAGGACAACTCCTGTCTGCATACCCTCAATGGCAAGGCCCCCATCATCCTGGGCGATGACGTCACCATCGGTCACTGTGTCACGCTCCACGGATGTGAGGTCAAGGACGGTGCCTTGGTAGGCATGGGAGCCACTGTGCTCGACCACGCTGTCATCGGCAAGGGAGCCATCATAGCCGCCAATGCCCTCGTCCTGAGCAACACCCAGGTGGGCGACGGCGAACTATGGGGCGGTGTCCCCGCCAAGTTCATCAAGAAGGTGGACCCCGAGCAGGCCCAGGCTCTCAACAAGACCTACGCCCGCCACTACATCGACTACAGCGACTGGTATCGCGAGGCCGACAGCGACCCCGCCAACACCCAGCACGTCACCACCAGCGAGGAGTATACGCTTTAAGGCTTTCCTACGTTTGGAAGGGGAACTACTTGCTCCACTCATCGAGTCAAAGGGACGTCACATCTGTTGCATGCAGCAGGGGTGTCGTCCCTTTAACTCCACTTTAACTCCTCTTATTAACCCTTTTTATCCCTAAAAAATTTGCAACTTATCGAATATTTTGCCTAACTTTGCGGGACATACGTATATAAACAATTAAAAGTATAGATTATGGCATTTTTGACAGACGAGAAACTCGTGATCGTAGGAGCCGGCGGTATGATCGGTTCTAACATGGTGCAGAGCGTACTGATGCTCGGCCTCACCCCCAACATTTGTCTTTATGATATCTACGAGCCCGGCGTACACGGCGTGTACGATGAGATGTGCCACTGCGCATTCCCCGGTGCCAACCTCACCTATACCGTTGACCCCGAGGTAGCCTTCACGGGCGCTAAGTATATCATCTCCTCTGGTGGTGCTCCCCGCAAGGAGGGTATGACCCGCGAAGACCTGCTCAAGGGCAACTGCCAGATTGCTGCCGACTTCGGTGAGAACATCAAGAAGTACTGCCCTGATGTAAAGCACGTGGTTGTTATCTTCAACCCCGCTGATGTTACCGCTCTTACCGCTCTCATCCACTCTGGTTTGAAGCCCAACCAGCTCACCTCACTCGCAGCTCTCGACTCAACCCGCCTCCAGCAGCAGCTCGCACAGGAGTTCGGCGTACAGCAGGACAAGGTGACCGGTGCCTACACCTATGGCGGTCACGGCGAGCAGATGGCTGTATTCGCAAGCAAGGCTATGATCGACGGTAAGCCCCTCTCTGAGCTCCCCTTGAGCGCAGAGCGTTGGGCAGAGATCAAGCACATGACCACTCAGGGCGGTTCGAACATCATCAAACTCCGTGGCCGTAGCTCTTTCCAGAGCCCCGCATACCAGGCTGTCAAGATGATCGAAGGTGCTATGGGCGGCGAGCCCTTCACCTGGCCTGCAGGTTGCTACGTAAACTGCGACAAGTGCGGTTATAAGAACGTGATGATGGCTATGCCTTCTGTAATCGACAAGGACGGCGTTCACTTCACCGCTCCCGAGGGTACTGAGGAGGAGATGGCAGCTCTCAAGGCTTCTTATGAGCACCTCCAGGCTATGCGCGACGAGATCATCTCTCTCGGCATCATCCCCGCAGTAGAGGACTGGAAGAACGAGAATCCCAACCTCTAATCCTTGCCACTACATACATACCTATATTTAATAAGAGGTACAGCCCACCATGAGGCTGCACCTCTTATTTTGCATTTTACCCAAGGGTATGCTCGATTCAAAAAAGACCCATATCTCAGTCTAACAAGACCCATATCCTGATAGCGTCAAGACCCATATAGTGCATATAGCCGCAGTTTGAAGTACTCTTCATCCCTAAAACCATAAGCCTTGCGTTTCATCACCTTTATCTTGTTATTGATGCCTTCAACTTTGCCTTATTCCTAACTTCGTCAATGCGCCACCCAAATTAAGATTTGCTGTAAGATAAGTCGAAAAGTGGTTTGACTGCAAGGTGCTTCTCCGTCAAGCAGAGTGTCTTAGTGAAGTAAGTCCCATTCTCTGGCATCCTTACTCTGATTGTCGTGATTGTTTTGGCTGCCTCAAGCACCTTATCCATGGCGCAAAAAATGATGAAGTCAGGGGACGCAAGACAATTGCAACTGTCTTTTGATGATACTCAAACACCAGACTGAATCACCTTTGCCTGAGTCAGCTTGTTGTAGAGGTCTGCCTGCAGCACATAGCGGTACT
>CALZKW010000140.1 GCA_945788095.1 uncultured Prevotellaceae bacterium
TATTCTGTCACGTTAAGACCCATATCTAAAATCGACTATGGTAATATGCCACAATTGACCATAGTACTATCCTCTTACCCCTCGATGTGTGTCATGTAAAATCCTCAGCAAGCCATTCGTCCCTATAACTTCCCTTTTACTCCCTTTTTACTTCTTGCCCCAAGGGGTTTACTTCTTGCTCCGCTTGCTCCGCACATGGCAGGGAGTGGTGAGAGCTGCGGGCCACTGCTGGAGAAGTCCGAACCACTGGGAGGCCTGCTGACAGGGACCATCCTGCTGCATCAGGGCATAGGCGGAGATATGGTAGCGGATGTGGCCGTCCACGGGGTGGATGCGAACGAGGTAGTTGAGCTCATCCTCCTCCACAGCTGACACATAGGCACTGGGCACGTAGACACCAAGACCTACGCCCTCGATGAGTGCGGGGTTGGCCTTGTCGGGCACATTGCGGCCCCAGCTGCCCACAAGGGCGGAGCCATCCGAGAGGGTGGAGAGGAGGCCCTCGTTGTCCATCTCGAGCTTCTGCACACCGGTGACAAACTGCTCATCGTCTGTGCATCCCTCGAGGTAGATGTCCACCTGCACGTCGCGGTGACCTGCAAGCATGGTGTAGCGCTGACGCATCTGCAAGACACGTCCGTTGTGCACCCAGTCGCGGTCTTCCATCTCCACGATGGTGCGCACCGGTCCACTCTCCACCACGCGCTGACGGCGGGCCGCCACCGTGTCGATATAGCATGGACGGCCATTGCGCAGACCACGAAACGAACCAGCTGCCACGCTCTGGCCCGCAAAGAGAATATCCTCGCCAAAACCATTCTGCATCAGGGCTGGGGTGGAATAGAAATTGGTGCTGTCGAGCTCCATCTGGGGATGCTGCTTACCATAGAGGTCGAGACTCTGGCGGTGGTCCATATAGATGCGAAATCCCACATACTCGCTCTCCCACATGGCCCCATGGCCATAGATGGCATCATACATGGCCAGCGAGGGCACATCGCCCTGGAATTCCACCTCGTTGACACGTGGGTAGCGGTACTTGCGGTCCCAGAGCTTAAGGTGGGCGTGCACGCGCTCGGGATACAGCCTCTGGGCTACATCGGGAGTCATCTCCACGGTGAATGTCTCAGTGGCATGTGGGTCGACATCAGTCACAAAGAGGAGACGACCATCGACCACCTGAGAGGGCACCTCGTCGTAGGTCTCCGGACGATTGCCCACCACGCTGCGACGCACCACCACCCCACTCTTGGCTCCCTTGGCAAGGGCCACCTCGACGGGCTCCCCCACCCTCACCGACGAGGTGGGATTGGTGACCTCGACACGGAGGCTCTGAGCGGATACAACAAGCGAAGAGAGGGAGAGAGCCAATGCCCCCACCCATCCATAATGATTGTGAGTATGATTCATAGGAAAGAAATATTTGAGGTGAGCGGAAGTCCCGGAGATTCATAAAATCCAGAATCTCCGGGATGTTCGCGCTGTCCGAAGGCTATTATCACTTCACGGCCTCGCCCTTGCCATCCTCGGTGAGATAGAAGAGAGGACTGGGATTGGTCTGAGGCTGCGAATAGTAGTGGAGACCGCTGTCGTTGGTGCGGGGATGCCACTGCTGCTGAAGGCGTATTATCTCGGAGGCGGCCCAGATGGCAGGACCATAGCCGTGAGCAGCGGCAGCACTGACGGGGCGGTAGTAATAGAAGGCGGGATCGAAGGCCATGCCCGTGCCCACACAGGTGCCCTCCACGAGGCCGCGCGAGTTGATCTGAGTGCTCAGGGCCTGCCATCCGAGTTGTGCCACAGGACCATAGGTGATGCCCTCTATCCATCCCTCGCAGACAGCATGGGCGATGCAGTAGGTGTAGATGGCCGTAGCGCTGGTCTCGAGGTAGGAATCAGAGCGGTCGAGCAACTGATGCCAGAAGCCCTCACTGCTCTGATACTGGCAGAGGCCCTTGACGTGGCGGCGCAGCTGCTCGAGGATGAAGGGGCGCTCGGGATGGTCGGCGGGCAGGAGATCGAGCAGTTCGACCGTAGTCAGTATGGCCCATCCGTTGGCGCGTGCCCAGTGATAGGTGGGCTGATCCTGGAGCCCCTCCACATAGCCGTGGCGGTAGATGCCCTTGTCGGCCACCCACATACGGTCAACAAACTGACGGAAGATGCGTGCAGCCTCATCATAGTATTTGGTCTGCCCCGTGTAGCGGCCTCGGCAGGCCACGGTGGGTATGCCCATGTACATATCGTCGAGCCACACCGTGTTGTGCTGCGGACGATGGCGCGCAAAGGTGCCGTCGGGGAGGCGATACTGGCCGTGGTCGACAAACTGGTAGTAGTTCTCTATCATCTCGTCGAGCCCCATCTTGCCCTTAGGTTTGCCCTGTGCCTTCATCATGGCGGCGCACATCGAACCGCAGTCGTCGAGAGCGCGGGGATGAATGATCTGTTCCATCTGTCCGTCGTGGATGTCGGTCATCTGCTGAAAGCGTGGGAACATCTTGGCCAAGAACTTGAATCGGCGCTCCACGTAGTCGCTGTAGCGCTTATCGCCTGTGGTACGGGCTGCCGAGAGGAGAGCCTGGTAGGTGACGCCCCACTCGTAGCTGCCTATGCGGAAGGCGCCACGCTCGAGGCTCTTGCCATCAGGGGCGAGTCGGTAAGGAGTCTGGGCGTCGATATACTGGAATATGCGGTCGAGGGCAGCCTTGACCTCACGGGTGTCCACCTCGCCATAGGGCACCTTATAGTCGGGTTTGAGCAGGTGGAGCGGTGTGGTCATGTCGTTGACTTCAGTCTGTGCCACAGCCGTGGTCGACAGTGCTGCCGATGCAAGCAATGCAAGTGTGAGTTTATGCTTCATGGTCGTGTAGTATTTAGTTCTTTTCTTAATATGCGAGGGCAAAGATACAATGTTTTGGGAAGCGGACCAAGGTTTGGGGAAATTCTTGTGACTTTCGGAGCAGAAAATGTAAGATTTAGGGGGGGTACCTGGCAAAGGCTGTATTAACAAATTAGGGTTTGTCGGGGATATGTCTCGGAGGGCGGTCCAGGTGTTTGCAGGCAAATGTCTCGGAGGGCGGTCCAAGTGTTTGATATATATTCGTAGCCGCGAATTTGATGTTCTCCCCCTCGGAGGAGTTAGAGGGGGGCTCCTATACACCAAGGGCGCATCTCCAGTGATGGGGATGCGCCCTTGGTGTGGGGCTACCTGACGTAGTTGATGGGAGGCAGGAAGGCTCCCTCGATGTGCGTCACCTTGGGATTGGGGTCGTGGCCCACGACGGTGATGATGTCGTAGCGTATGGGGAGCGAGAGACGATGATACTTGACATACGAACCGGTGGCGCGGCAGATGTGGCGTATCTTGCGGTCGTCGACGGCCTCGGCGGCCGAGCCATAGAACTCATTGGAGCGGGTCTTGACCTCCACGATGACGAGGAGGTCGTTGAGGCGCGCCACGATGTCGAGTTCCACACCCGAGAGGCTACGCCAGTTGCGCTCCAGTATCACATAGCCCTGTCGGCGCAGATAGTCCTGTGCCACGAGCTCGCCCCATTCGCCATAGTCATTGTGCGCACTCATCCTGGTGGTTCTCCCCTTATTTGGTGGTGACCTTGGCCATAAAGCGCTCGCGGTCTACGACAAAGCGCAGATGGTCGGCCTCACCGATGACTCCGTCTTCGTCCTCGGCTATGATGCGGAAGTAGAGTTTGCGACCCTCCTCACGCACGAGTGTTGCCTTGGCTCTCACCTCGTGGCCGAGTCCTGTGGGGCGCAGGTGAGTGGTCGCTATCTGTCCGCCTACGGTGGTGGACTCCTCGGGCAACGACTGGCGTGCAGCCATCATGGCAGCATTCTCCATGAGAGCCACCATGGCGGGAGTGGCGAGTACGGGCAGGTCGCCGCTGCCCACGTTGAGGGCCAGTTTGTCGTCGGTGACGATCATCGTGCTGGTATATTCCATATTACTATATGTATGGGGGTGATTAGTTGAAAGAAGTCACTTCCTTGGCTGGCACCTCGAGCACCTGTCCGTTGACATTGAGCACCAACGAGAGGTCGTCGTGGCGTGCACGCTCAAGTAGTCGCTTTTGGGCAAGGCGAATGCCCAGGTCGATTCTGCTCTGCATCTCGACCACCTCTGCCTTACTCATTCTTCGCTGGCTCATTGTATTTTGTTTTGAAGTTCTCGTATTTCTCCATATCGTCTATCACGGGCTCCTCACCCTTCATGCCGCTGGCTATCTTGCTGGCTGGGCATGTGCTATTGTCATAGAGTGCCCAGTAGTCTACCACGGGTGTGTAGAGGCTGAAGAGGTTGGTCAGTCCGCTGCGGTAGCGTCGGTAGATGACGTCGGTGGGTATGTTGTGTCCGCCCTGGCTCACACGCTTAGCCACTCGCTTGACGGCCTGTTCGGGTGTGGAGAGTGAGAAGAAGAGGAGCGTGACGAAATAGCCTCGCTTCTGTGCCTGCTGTATGAGTTTGACATAGGAGCGTGTGCTGAGTGTGGTCTCGAAGGCGAATGTCTCACCCTCCTTGAGGAGGTGTATGATGCGGTCTATCATGAGTCGTCCGGCCTGGATGGCGCATCCCTCGGGATTGAAGGGTGAAAGTCCTGCCGCTATCTCGTCTGCATTGACAAACTCGCGGCAGTTGAGCATCTCGGGCAGCACGGTAAAGCTGGCCGTGGTCTTGCCCGCACCATTGCATCCGGCAATGATGTAGAGGTTGAGTTTCTTCTTGTCTTCTGGCATAAGGTATGAGGTATTAGTAGTTGCTGATTGTTATTTCTCCAGCAGGTCGGGGCGCAACTGTCGGGTGCGCTCCAGGCTCTGTGCGATTTCCCACTCCTTGATTTTGGCCTCGTGGCCTGAGAGCAGTATCTCGGGCACCGAGCCCCAGCTCTTGCCGTCCACGCCGACGTACTCCTTGGGGCGGCTATACATGGGGGCAGCCAGGAGGTTGTCCTGGAAGCAGTCGTTGAGGGCGCTCTGCTCGTCGCCGATCACACCGGGCACGATGCGCACGATGGCGTCGGTCATGACGGCAGCTGCCAGTTCGCCACCCGTGAGCACGTAGTCGCCGATGCTCACCTCCTTGGTGATGAGTTGCTCGCGTATGCGGTGGTCGATGCCCTTGTAGTGGCCGCAGAGAATGATGATATTCTCCTTGAGCGAGAGGGTGTTGGCCATGGGTTGGTCAAACTGCTCGCCGTCGGGACTGGTATAGATAATCTCGTCGTAGTGGCGCTCGGACTTGAGCTGGCTGATGCATCGGTCGATTGGTTCACACTGCATGACCATACCGGCGAATCCACCAAAGGGATAGTCGTCGACGCGGCGCCAGCGATTGGTGCTGTAGTCGCGTAGGTTGTGCACGTGGATCTCCACCAGACCCTTCTTCTGTGCGCGTCCGAGGATGCTCTCATTGAGGAATCCCTCGAGCAACTCGGGCAGTACGGTGATAATGTCTATTCTCATGTATGTTGTTTTTTCCGTTGCAAAAGTACGGCATTCTATGCGTCCAGCCAAAGGAATGGGTGAAAACTTGGGCTCTCACGCCACCGAATGGCCCACCCACACGGCCAGCAGTCCGGCTGCCAGACTGCCCACCATATAGAGGGCAAGCATGCCGTAGGCCCCGCTCTGGAGCATGGCCAGACTATCATTTGTGAGGGTGCTGAAGGTGGTGAATCCGCCACAGAGGCCCACCGTGAGCAGCAGGCGCCACTGGGGGCTCCATCCCAGACGCACTGTGAGGGCCGAGAAGAGTCCGATGAGGAAACAGCCGCCGACGTTGCAGAGGAATGTGGCAAGGGGAAATCCGCCCCTGGTCTGTCCCGCGAGCATCTGGCCCATGGCATAGCGCAGTGTGCTGCCGAGGCCTCCGCCCAGAAAGACCACAAGAAACTGGCTGATGGTCATAGGGCTCAGCACTGCTTGTGGGTCATGATGTCGAGCACGAGGCGGTCTGTCTCGTTCATGCCCTGACGGCCCACGCGGGTCAGGTTGTGGATGCAGCGGTCCACGTCGTCCTCGATGAGGCCCTCCACATTGGTCACATACTTGCCTTGCACGGCCAGCATGGCGCTCAATACGGCGGTGCTCACACCGCTCGACACCTTGAGTGCACAACTGGGTTTGGCTCCGTCGCACACCATGCCTGCCAGGTTGGCTATCATATTCTTGACGCTGTAGGCCACCTGGTCGTAGCCTCCGCCCATCAGGTAGGTGATGCCGCAACTGCTGCCTGTGCTGGCCACCACGCATCCGCAGAGGGCGCTCAGTCGGCCAAGGCTCTGCTTGATGTAGATGGCCGTGAGATGGCTCAGCATGAGGGCGCGGGTGAGTTCCTCCTCGGTATTGTGGTTCTCCTCGGCGAATACCACCACGGGCATGGTGGCTGCAATTCCCTGGTTGCCGCTGCCGCTGTTGCTCATCACGGGTATCATGGCTCCTGCCATACGGGCGTCGCAGGCCGAACTGGTGGCTGAGAGTATGTGGCTGAAGATGCTCTCGCCCATGATGCCTCGACCAATGGGGCGGCTGAGCGTCTTGCCCAGGGCGTGTCCGTAGTTGCCCTTGAGGGCCTCGCGCGAGGCATGCTCATTGAGGCGGCGTGCCTCGTTGATGAAGGTGATGTCCTCGAGGGGAGCCTGTGTGGCAAAGTCGAATACGCGGCGCAGGGTGAGTTCCTCCTCGGCCTCGCCCTCGGCCTCAGCGGTGAGTGTGGCGCGCTCGTCGAGCTGTACGCCGTCGGGGTTGGCGAGGTAGACCAGGTGGGTATGCTCGCGTGCTATGATGGCGCATGCCTCACGGCCGCCTGCCTTGCAGCGTGCCTCGATATAGAGTTTCTCAGTGATGCCATCCTTGAGTTTGATGTCGATGGCTCCCGTGTCGATGTATGCCTTGCCTTGCTCCACGGCCTCGGCGTTGCAGTCGCGCAGCACCTCGAGGCTGTACTCGCTGCGGCCGATGAGGGCACCGAGAGCCACGGCGATGGGGAGTCCGACCATGCCTGTGCCGGGGATGCCGACGCCCATGGCGTTCTTGAGGATGTTGGCACTGAGCATCACCTCTATTCTCTCGGGCATCTGGCCCAGTGCCTCGCGGGCATAAGCCACACAGAGGGCCACGGCCATGGGTTCGGTGCATCCGATGGCTGGCACCACCTCGCGCTTCACGAGGGCAATGATTTCGCTGTTTGTCATATACGTATTGTCGGGGTTATGGTAGTGTCTTCATGCCTACCTTTATATATATAGTCGTGGCGCAAAAGTACAATATATTATCCAAACCGCAAAGGCTTTGGTGGAATTTGTCGAAAGTGGAGGAACGAAGGGCAATGTCCTCAAACAACTATGCGCTTAGTTGATGCCATACTATGCGCTTAGTTAGGATTCTGCAGAAGCCCAAATGTCCCCGGAGAATCTATGGGGTAAATTATGGTTTATGGGGGAGAACGCCCCTTCGGGGCAAGAAGTAAAAAAGGTTCATCCGACATTTCGAGTGATAGAATAAGATAAATGGCATAAAACGAAGAAAACCGCTGAACATTCAGTATCTTTGCATAAGCACAAACAACATACAGAAGATAAACAGCAGTTTTCTATATCATGCATGGGGACTTGCATCAA
>CALZKW010000141.1 GCA_945788095.1 uncultured Prevotellaceae bacterium
TAATGAATGCAAGCATTCCCTCTCCTCTCGCTTAACGAAAGAGTTCTTTGAAGGTTCATCCGACATTTCGAGTGATAGAATAAGGCTAAGTTGAAGGCATCAATAACAAGATAAAGGTGATGAAATGCAATGCTTATGGATTTAGGGATGAAGAGTACTTCAAACTGCGGCTATATGCACTACACGATTGCCGTATCACTCGAAATGTCGGATGAACAAAATTATCCCCGCCGAGGGCTTGGTGCTGGCGGGGATAAGGGAGAAATAGTAAGGGGTTTAGTCAATCTCTGAGAACTGGTCGGTGCCTACTGAACAGAGGGGGCACTCGAAATCTTCGGGGAGATCTTCGAAGGCTGTGCCGGCAGGAATACCTGCATCGGGGACACCTACTGCGGGATCATACACCCATCCGCATACGTCGCATACATACTTTTTCATATCGTTGATGTTTTCAGGGGTTTATTAGTGTTGTGTTCTGATTATTAATAGTTGTCGACATGGACCTCGAAATAGGCCTGGGGATGCGCACAGGTGGGGCAGAGCTGGGGAGCCTCGGTGCCGACCACGATGTGGCCACAGTTGCGGCACTCCCATACCTTGACGTCGCTCTTGCGGAACACCTCCTGGGCCTCTACATTGTGCAGCAGGGCGCGGTAGCGCTCCTCATGACGCTTCTCGATGGCGGCTACGAGGCGGAACTTGGCAGCGAGCTCGGGGAAGCCCTCCTCATCGGCGGTGCGGGCAAAGCCTTCGTACATGTCGGTCCACTCGTAGTTTTCGCCCTCAGCGGCTGCTGCCAGGTTGTCAGCGGTGGTGGAGATGCCATTGAGCTCCTTGAACCAGAGCTTGGCGTGCTCCTTCTCATTATCAGCCGTCTGCTGGAAGATGGCGGCTATCTGCTCAAATCCGTCCTTCTTGGCGCGCGAGGCGAAGTAGGTGTATTTGTTGCGTGCCTGCGATTCGCCTGCGAATGCGGCCTCGAGATTCTTCTCGGTCTGTGTGCCAGTGTATTTGTTTGCCATAGTTGTGATTGTTTTGGTTTTACGCTTGCAAATATACGACTTATTGGGATACACGCCAAATTTTTTTGGGTACTTTGGTGGTAAATTTCGGCCCAGGGCTAATATTTGCCCTCGAAAGGGCATGAATTTACCATAACAATTGCTATCTTTGCCACGAGTAAGGGGCTAAAGTGCCCTACACCTCATCATAACCTAAAACCTGAGACAATATGAGAAACGAGGAGAAACTCAACGAGATGTACGGAGCGGTGTGCAACGCTCCCGGTGGCAATGGCTTCAGAGTGGAGCACATGCCTGGGATGTTTGTGGAGAGCGAAGTGGACGACTGCATGGCTCACGTGCATGCGTTCTATGAGATACTGTGGTTTCAGGAGGGCACGGGGCGCCACACGGTGGACTTCGTGGAGTATGAGGTGAAGCCCGGCACCGTGTTTTTCCTCTCGCCCGGCCAGATACACCACTTCGACCGCAAAGAGGGCTACAAGGGTGTGGCCATCAAGATGTGTACGGACCTGATGCGCGATGGCGCCGGCGAGGGCTCGGGCGTGGGCAAACTGTTTCTCAAGTACAATGCCTTTCATGCCTACGACTCCACACCTTATTATAAGATAGACGCCCAGACTGCGGCCATGCTGCAGCCGCTCGTGGACGAGATGGAGGCTGAGGCAAGCCGACACGGCGAGTTTGGCAACATCGACATCCTCAAGTCGCTGCTCTGCATCTTCATGGCTCGCATAGAGCGCTACGGGCAGCACGAGACGGTGGAGCGTCTCGACACGCTGCGGCCCTCACACCTGCTCTTCATACAGTTTCGCCGCATGGTGGAGAAGGAGTATACTCGCCTCCACACCGTGCAGGAGTATGCCGACAAACTCAACGTGGCCATACGCACCCTGCACAAGAGTGTGAACGAATGTTCGGGGCGCACACCGCTGAGCCTCATCAACGACCGCATCATACTCGAGGCTAAGCGTATGGTGAGATACACCAACATGATGATCAAGGAGATTGCTGCCGAACTGGGCTACGACGATGCCTCGTACTTCGTGAAACTCTTTAAGCGCCAGACCGGCCACCTGCCCTCCGACTTCAGAGAGATGGACAGCGTGACGACACCCTCGCGCTGACACAGACAACAGCCGCCCCGAAACGGGGAGGACAGACACCCGCATGGAGCCCCATCACCCCGCATGGAGCCCCTGTGCGAGGCGATACATCGCCTCGGATTCCCCCGGAGTAGGGAGGACAGGCAACCATTGAGCATAGACCTCAGACTTTAGACCTAAAAAACCAAAATAATGGAAAAGACTAACGACAAGGCACCCAAGCGTACCTACCGATGCAATGATTGCGGAGCAGAGATAAAGCGCCACGACGTATTCTGCCCCAAGTGTGGTAAGAAACTCGACCACTACGACTTCGAAAACGATTGATACAAAACCACTATAGATAATATATAAGGTATGAAAAAGAACCTCGACACCATCTGCATCCATGGCGGATGGAAACCCACCAAGGGCGAACCACAGCAGTTGCCCATCTATCAGAGCACCACATTCAAATACGATACCAGCGAACAGATGGCACGCCTCTTCGACCTCGAGGACAGCGGCTACTTCTACACCCGCCTGGCCAACCCCACCAACGATGCCGTGGCCAAGAAGATAGCGGCACTGGAGGGCGGCGTGGGCTGCGTGCTGACATGCAGCGGACAGGCAGCCAACTTCTATGCCATCTTCAATATCTGTGAGGCGGGCGACCACTTCATCACCACCAACACCATCTATGGAGGCACCTACAACCTCTTTGGTGTAACGCTCAAGAAACTCGGCATCGAGTGCACATTCGTGGACCCCGACTGGAGTGACGAGGAGATAGAAGCCTGCGTCCGCCCCAACACGAAGTGCTTCTTCGGAGAGACCATCTCCAACCCCGGCGGCAATGTCTTTGACATAGAGCGCTTTGCCCGTCTGGCACACAAGCACGGCGTGCCCCTCGTGGTCGACAACACCTTTGCCACACCCATCAACTGCCGCCCCTTTGAGTGGGGTGCCGACATCGTGACCCACTCCACCACCAAGTATATGGACGGACATGCATCGCAGGTGGGTGGCGCCGTGGTCGACAGCGGCAACTTCGACTGGGAGGCACATGCCGACAAGTATCCCGGACTCACCACCCCTGACGAGAGCTACCACGGACTCGTCTACACCAAGGCCTTCGGCAAGATGGCCTTTACCACCAAACTCATCAGTCAGCTCATGCGCGACCTGGGCAGCATACCCGCACCACAGAACTCCTTCCTGCTCAACCTGGGCCTCGAGACGCTCCACCTGCGCATGGCACGCCATTGTGAAAACGCGCAGCGCGTGGCCGAATGGCTCGAGAAACATCCCAGAGTGGCATGGGTAAACTACTGCGGTCTGCCTGGCAACAAATACTATGCCTTGGGCCAGAAATACCTGCCCAACGGTTCGTGTGGTGTCATCGCCTTTGGCCTCAAGGGCACACGCGAGGATGCCATCGCCTTCATGGACAAGCTGGACTTTATCTCCATCGTGACACACGTGGCCGATGCACGCACCTGTGTGCTCCACCCCGCCAGTCACACCCATCGCCAGCTCTCCGACGAGCAGCTCCGCGAGGCCGGTGTCGCCCCCGACCTGGTGCGCCTATCAGTAGGCATCGAGGGATGCGACGACATCATAGCAGACCTCGAACAGGCGTTGAGCAACTAACAAAGAACAGATAATAATTAACAATTAACAGATAACAATCCCTGTTGACCATTGACAAGGAACCGTTGACTGTTGACCATAGACTTTAGACCTCCCCCCACGGAGGGGAGCATCACACTATGACAGACTATACAAAGTGGGTGGCTTGCTGGGGCAACGCCACCTCTTTTACTGACCGCCGCGAGTGTGTCTATGCCAAGGACATCACACTGCGCTATCCCGTACGTATCGTCTTCAGCGGCAGCCACCTGCGCTTCCGATTCTCCAATCTCACCGGTACAGAGCCCGTCACCATCACTCGGGCATGGGTGGCACGTCAGGGCGATGACTACCAGCCCGTGGCCATCACCAAGGACGGCCACGAAGGCATCGTGCTGCCTCCCGGCAAGGAGGTGGAGAGCGATGCCATTACCCTCAGCATTGTGGCCGGAGAAACCGTCGACGTGAGCCTCTATCTGGGCGAATGCACACAGATGAATGCAGGCACACTCATCACCGGTCCCCTCTCGCGCGGCAAGTACAGCTATGGCGACCATGCCACAGCCCCCGACCTGCCACTCGACCTGACACGCAACACCAACTGGTTTTACTTCCTCAACACCATCGACATACTGACCGAGGAGAAGAACCGTGCCCTCGTCTGCTACGGCGACTCCATCACGGCCCAGAGCTGGCCCGACTACCTGGCCATCCGAGCCTGGGAGGAGGGACACCGCGACATAGCCATCATACGACGCGCCGTGAGCGGTACACGCATACTGCGACAGTACGACTGCATCACATACCAAGCCTATGGCCTCAAGGGAGCCACACGCTTCCCCATCGAGATGAACGTCAGCGGTGCCCATGCCGTCATCATTCAGCATGGCATCAACGACATCATACACCCCGTAGGGAGCGATGTCAATCCCTTCCGTCCCTGGTCCGACATGCCCACACTCGAGGACCTCATCCAGGGCACTACAGACATCTACATCCGTCATGCACGCAGTCTGGGTCTCAAGGTTATGAGCGGCACCCTGCTGCCCATCTACGGATGGCGCACCTACACAGAGGAGCGCGACCAGCTGCGCCAGGACTTCAACGAATGGCTGCGCACCAGTCCCCTCTTCGACTCCTGCATCGACTTCGACCGCGCCGTGAGCGATGCCTCCCACCCCGCCGCCTTCGCCCCCGGCTTTGACTCAGGAGACCATCTCCACCCCTCAGAGTCAGCCTACGAAACCATGGCCCGCGCTGTGCCGCTGTGAGAAAGGGGCAGAATTTCTTCGCCGAGCTGCCCTGGGCTATGAACTTCTGTCCCTTCGGGGCGTGCCATGTGAATTCCGCAACAAGACTATCGTCCCTATAACTCCCTTTTAACTTCCCTTTTATTCCCTTTTTTACTTCTTGCCCCAAAGGGACTCTCCATTCTCCCCCATAAACCATAATTTGCAAACACAGGGTTTTACTGGTGACTCCCATAATGAAGCGGGAATATTTGCGCATTCAGCAGATCATACTTAGTTTTGCTTAAGAAACATCAAGCTACCAATCATGGATATCGAAGAAGTAAGAGAATATACGCTCTCGCTGGTGGGAGTGACCGAGGACCAACCGTTCGGGCCCGACAATATCACCTTCCGCGTGGAGGGCAAGATCTTCCTCTGTCTCTGGCTCGGAGAGGAGGGGATGGCACGGGCTGATAAACCGCCACACTTTGCCCTCAAGATGAAACCCGAGAGGGGCGAGGAAATACGCGAACAGTATGAGGCCGTGACGCCAGCCTGGCATTGGAACAAGAGGCACTGGAGCGACGTGGCCTACGAGATGATCGACGACGACGTGGTGCGGGCCTGGATCAGGGAGGCACACAGTCTCATAGTGGCCTCGCTGCCCAAGTATAAGAGGGCAGCTTATCAACAATCCATCTAACACATTCTCACAAACTTATGAAGACAGACAACACCATACAAGCCCACCCCGCGTGGCTGCCCGAGGGACTCACGCTGAGATGTCTCACACCCGAGGACCGCGACTGCCACAGAGCTATGAGCAGGCTGATTTATGAAGCCCTGCCCAGCAAGGAATTGCTCATACCCATGACCGAGGAGGAATACGACGACACGTATTCGCACCTGAACGACGATGTGGTCTACGGCATCTTCGAGGGCAACCGCCTCGTGGCCACCAGCAGTCTGCTACACGACGTGAGGGCATACGCTGTCAACCCCGAACTGGCCGACGTGCTGACTCATCCCTGCGTAGAGATCGGCGAGAGCATGGTGCTGCCCGAATACCGCGGTCAGGGATGGATGCTGAGGCTCAACACGCTGATACGCCAGGAGGCTCAGCGCCAGGGCATACGCTACATGCTGGCCACGGCGCACCCAGACAACCTGGCCAGCAACGCTTCGCTGCGCCGCCTGGGTTACCACATCGTGAGGGAGTTTACCCGAGCCGGCAAGCGTCGCAACCTGCTGCTCCTGGACCTCAACGAGGCACAGCCCTGACCCCACACATAATCAGACCAAAGCTATGACACACAACTATCAGCAGATATTGCAAGACATCGTAGACCTGATGCAGCCCTACGCCAAGGAGGGCAAACAGGCTGACTATATACCCGCCCTGGCCAAGGTGGACCCCAACAAGATGGGCATCTGTCTGACCACCACATCGGGCGAGACGTATAAACTGGGGGATGCCGACGAGGCATTCTCCATACAGAGCATCTCCAAGGTGTTTGCCCTGGCCGTGGCCCTAAGCCTGGAGGGCAAGGAACTGTGGAAGCGCGTGGGCAAGGAACCCTCGGGGACGGCCTTCAACTCGCTCGTGCAGTTGGAGTATGAGCATGGCATACCGCGCAACCCCTTCATCAATGCGGGTGCCATCGTGGTGGCCGACGTTTTGCTTTCGCATCTCGACGACCCCAAGGGCTACTTCCTCCACTTCGTGCGCAGCCTTTGTCACAACCCCAGCATCGACTACTCGGTGGAAGTAGCAGAGTCGGAACTCTCGTGTGGCTATCTGAATGCCTCGATAGCCTATCTGCTGAAATATCATGGCAATCTGCATAACGAGGTGGACGACGTGCTGCGTCTCTACTGCCTGATGTGTAGCATGACGATGAGTTGCACGGACCTGGCCCGTGCCTTCCTGGCATTTGCCCAGAGCGACCGCCCGTTTAGCCACGGAGGGGTGGAGCTGACCACCTCGCGCGTGAAGCGCATCAACGCCATCATGCAGACCTGCGGTTTCTACGACGAGTCCGGCGAATTCAGTTTTCTCGTAGGCCTCCCCGGCAAGAGCGGCGTTGGCGGCGGCATCGTGGCCATCCATCCCTCAAAATATGCCATCGCCACCTGGAGCCCGCGCCTCAACGCCAAGGGCAACTCCATCATGGGCATGAAGGTGCTCGAGGAATTCACCACCCGCACCAGCGAATCGATATTCTGATCTGAAGAGAAGTAATAAGGACGATTGTCTTGTATTGAGGTACACATAGCACATTCCGAAGGTAGGGCGTGCTATGTGTGCCTCTTTTATATTCTGTGCTAACAAATTGGAGTTTATGGGGGAAATGGGGGATGGTTTAACAACGGAACGAACGGAAAAACATTAATCGCACGAAGACACGAAGTGATATGAGTATAGCTGACCATAAGTTGACATAAGCAATGCAAATTTCGTGGTCGATACAATCGCCTGGAAGGCGATATTTCTATAACCGGGGGTGCCGAACGTAGTGGCCCCTCGGACAAGCAAACACAACACATGCGCCTGGAGGGCGCTACCTCGATGTTTACCCGTCGCTGCATCCCAAGGTAGCGCCCTCCAGGCGCTTGTGGTGTGGATCCGC
>CALZKW010000142.1 GCA_945788095.1 uncultured Prevotellaceae bacterium
CCTGACAAAACAAAAATCGACTCAAATAACGACAAAACTCCCCCCACAATGCTGACGAGGGCAGCCTTGGAAGGCATCCACTCGTCAATCAATATCGGTTATTTTGAATTAAACGACATTCCCTAAATTATTGCTGTCCGCCAAAAAATCGAAATAGCAAATATATCCTGCCCGGAGTCCTATTAAGTAGGACTTCGGGCTTATGCCTCAAAACACCCCAAAAAAAGTATGTCAACATAAATGGCAAAGTATGTTTAGATACTTTGCCATTTATGTTTAGATACTTGGCGAGGTATGTCAAGACATCATGCGATGTTATTCCACTGCTATTTTAGGGATAGTCGCAAATTAGTTCAAACAAACCTAACGATTCGATTGCCAGTGTCATAGATTTTTTTTGTATCTTTGCATAAGCCCCCCCAAAAAAAATTGCTTTGCACGGCCTGTTTTGGGGGGAAACAAAACATAATCGTCATGGGAAAGGTCCCTACGCTATATTAGGAGCCACCTTCAGGGGCATTGGCTATTAGAAACATATTACAGGCGAGTTATGAGTTAGCCTATAATTTTTACCAGACGCCATTTTTTTTCAGATTAAAAGTAGGATATACCGTGACAACATGACAACGTGACAAAAGTTATTACCTCTTACTATCCACTTGTGGTTAGCTGCTTATTTACTTCTCTCTCCTAACTGACAAGCCACTCTTTGGCCTCCTTGATTTTTATCAAGAAATGTTTGTGTATCCACGAAAATTTACTTACCTTTGCAGAACCAAAAGAAAACCAACCGATATTACTACTTAAATCTAGCGAAGCACCTGTGGTGGAATTGGTAGACACGCCAGACTTAGGATCTGGTGCAGCGATGCGTGTAAGTTCGAGTCTTATCAGGTGTACAAATCTATTTCAATCTATTTTCTCAATGAGACGCTTCATCTCATTTCTTATTCCCCTCTTTTTTTTATCCCTCTCTCTCTTGGCCCAAGATAAGGTGAAGGTACATCTTAAATCCGGTCAGGTGGTGGAATATGCCCTGAGCGAAATAGATAGTCTCACATTCCACGTTGTTCCTATCGGTGTAGACACAGACACCATATCAGAATTGGGTGGTCGCGTGGCCAGACCTGTAGACCTTGGGTTAAGTGTTAGATGGGCTTCCCACAATGCAGGTGCCGTATCCGTGTATGGCAATGGCTCTGTATTGGCGTTTAATGCTGCAATTTCGGCCTCAAATCTTTGGGGTGAAGGATGGCGCCTCCCAACAGGAACGGAGTGGCAGGAACTGCTTACGGGAACTTCCTGTAAGTGGGTAATAAGGAATGGAGTGGCAGGACGTGTCTTTACTGCTGACAATGGCAACAGTATTTTCCTTCCCGCAGTAGGTTTCTCGCTTACGCCTACTGATGATACCATCCATGCTTCAGTCAACACTTCCTCATTATCTTGCGGTGCACTGGGCATTTATTGGTCGTCATCTGATGCTCCCTTTACCTCAGACCAGGCAAAGGGTTTGTATATGGATAGTGGCAATGTCTTCATGCTCGACTTTTCGAAGACATTGCGCTGCGGTGTACGCTTGGTCAAAGATTAGTAATTGAGTAGTGTGCGAGCTGTCTCTATGATTTTGTCATGGATAGTGTCGCTCTCATCAATTGAGCATGTAATGTCGGGCTGAATACCAAATTCAATCTGCTTCATGTCCTTGTCGTACATCGGACATGCACTAAACCTGATAGCCCATCCATTTGGCAGTTCGCTACTAAAAGGCATGCCGCTTCCGCCACCTGTCTGGTCTCCTATGATGGTGACGTTAGGACAGCATTTCATGTTGCGCACAAAGGTATTGGTAGCGCTGTAGCACTCACGGTTGGTGAGTACTGCCACCTTCTTCTGCCATCTGATATTCTTGCTTGGAGTAAGGTATTCTGCTTTTGGGGTACTAAACTCCGAGTGTCCCTTTCCCGTCTTGTGTGATATGTATCCCACGAGTATCTTCTCGTTGGTAAATCGTGAGGCTATTCGCTCTGCGTATTCGAGCGAACCGCCTGTATTGCTGCGAACATCTATGATCAGACCGTTGCAGGTGCGCAAGTAGTAGAGCACCTCATCGAGGTTGCCATCACCGACTGCATGCTGAAAGCTTTCATATACGACGTATCCAATGTTGTCATCGAGGATGCGGTATTTCAGTCCGCTTGATATCTTATAGTCGGTGCCGAGATAGTTGTCTCTCACCGCTTTGTTTAGGTTCTTGGGATAGTCCTCATGCCAGTGCCAGTAGCGGCTCACATCGCGGCTGGTGTAGAGATTGACATGTCCGTCACGGAGTTCGCTTAGCATATCGGTAAGCACTTCCTGGAGTTGTGTGTTGTTCATGTGTGGGTTGATGCGTGCTTTGTATTGTGTGTGCACGTTGTTCCAGTCGAGTCCTATAGCCTCAGCCTTGTAGTCGAGGAAGCAGTAGTGCTCGTCAATAGCGGTCCAGAGCGCCTCAAAGTTGTCTTCTGGTGTGAGGTTGTAGTCATCTCCCTCCACACATGCTGTGAAGAGTAAGGACGTTAGTAATAGACATAAAGTATGGTGTATACGTTGGGTAAATGCCATAGTTAGGGTCTCTTAATGGTAAGGTTGCGTACATAGCCTATCATGAATGCGTGGCTGATGTGGTGCTGCTTTAGTTGATTGGGTGTGGCCTGGCGTATGGTGTTGAGATAGCCAAGGCGAAGTGTGGCATGGCGGATGGGGAGGTCAACAGATAGCTGCTGATCCAGACAGAATCCATTCCCCGGGTATTTGAAGCACACGTTGTGATCGTAGTCGCCCAATGAGAATATCTCATAGTAGCTTTGTCCGTAGTTGGGGCTGAACATGGCCCCGATCAAAGGAACTGAGGGTTGGTAGCGCAGCGTTAGTGTCTGTTTGCGTATGTGAAGGTCGTAGGTAGCCAGTGCTTTGATGGTAAGGTCGGCCGACAGGTATGCCTGGGCGGGATTGTTGCCATTTCGTGTGTTGTATAGGAAGCCTATGCTGCCCTGTATCTGACCTCCTGCGTGGATATGAAGCCCCTGTAAACCACAGTCACGCCAGGTGTACATCCATGCTGAGGCATACTGAATGTCGCCGCCAAACTCGCCTCCATTGCCTGTGGGGCTGTCAGCACTTGATATGCGGCCCAGTGTGGAGGTCTGGTAGGTGATGTGGCTGTTGCGCTTCAGACAGCGCAGTTTTTCGCTCATGACGAGCAACTCGGGTCCTTGGTATTCGAGGGGGGAAAGGTAGGTGTCCAGGTGGCTGGTCTTACCGATACCGAAGGTGGTAGCATGCTGCGTGTCGCGCTGTGCCTTCACCATTATGGGGAGGGCACAGGCGAACCACATGCATGCTATGTATCTCAGATATCTCTTCATCAATCGTCAAACAGACGCATCTGTCCATTTATCTCGTCGACCACCTCTTGCTGGCTCTTGCCGGCATCGGGGTCAAGGTTTTCTGCAGGTTTCTCCGCTACCTCTTCCTTTTCCTCGGGTTCGGGCTCAGGCTGGCGTGTAGGCTCGAGCTCGGTAACGCTCTCCACGGCAAAGGTGGTGAGTCGCTTGCCGCGAGCCTTAAAACTCTTGACGCCAATAAACTCCTCTGCTTCGATGTCCAAAGGTTCGCGCACACTGTCATTTCCACCCATTTTAACGAGCAAATGGGGATATGCCGTGTCGGTGAGCAGCAGCAGTTTGTTGGTCTCGTTTTCGCCCAGGAAGTTCTGGTGGCGTGTCGTAGCCTCCATGGGGAAACGCTTTAGATAAGCATAGCCATTCTGGTCTTCATCGTAGAGGACTGCTGTCCATATCTTGTTGTCCTTGTACTTCTCGATGCGGAGTATGTTGCTCTCGTAATGGTTGCTGGCATCAAAGTTGGTGAGATAGAACTCACCATTGTCGAGCACCACGAGTATCTGGTCCTCACTCTTGAATTCGCCGAGATATACGCCTTGCTCATCATAGTTGAGACGCATGATGTCGAAGTCGAACCATACTTTTCGTCCACCGAGTGTACTGCCACCAAGACTCTTGAGACCAAAGCGTAGCACGTCAAGTTTTGTTAGCAGGTTGCCCATGCTGGCTCTGCCCTTGATTTTGATTTCGCTGAAATCCTTGTCGAAGAACACACGCTTGAGTTTGGGGTTAGGCTTAAGGGTCACCTTGATGACCTCGGCCTCACCATTGGCATTGGCTGTGAAGTAGCAAATGCGGCTTCCGGGTTTGCCCTGGGTGACATCATACTCCTTGTCGCGTGTTATGCTGGTCACATTGAAGCGCTTGATGTAGTAGGCGCCGCCGCGTCCGTCGCGGTACACCACATTGTATATCGTGCGTGCATCGCCCTTTTTGAATACGGCCACGTGGATAATCTCCACCTTACGCTTCTCGGCTTTGGCCTTCTCGGTCTCACCCACAAAGAGTTTCTCTGCGATGCGCACCACTTTGTAGGTACCATCCTTGTAGAAGAGGATGACGTCGTCGATGTCCGAACAGTTGCATACGTATTCGTCCTTCTTGAGCGAGGTGCCGATAAAACCCTCCTCGCGGTTGATGTAGAGCTTCTGGTTGGCCTCCACAACCTTAGCTGCAGAGATGGTGTCGAAGTTCTTTATCTCTGTGCGTCGTGGATGGTCCTTGCCGTATTTCTCCTTGAGGAAGCGGAACCACTCGCATGTCACCTCCACCATATTGGCCAGTTCGGCATCAATCTTCTCGATTTCCTCCTTGATGCGCGCAATGAGTTCTTCGGCTTTATCCTTATTGAACTTCAGGATGCGCTGCATCTTGATCTCCATAAGTCGGAGAATGTCGTCGCGTGTCACCTCGCGTACGAAGTCCTTGGTGAAGGGCTCAAGACGGCTCATGACGTGTGCCACGGCGGTGTCCATGCTATCTGCGTTCTCAAATTTCTTATCCTTATAGATGCGCTCCTCTATAAAGATACGCTCGAGGGATGCAAAGTGGAGACTCTCGAGCAGTTCGCCGCGGCGGATGAGACGCTCCTGTCGCAGCAGGTTGAGCGTATTGTCCACACTGTGGCGCAGCACGTCGCTTATGGAGAGGAAGGCTGGCTTCTTGTTCTCGATGACACAGCAGTTGGGCGATATGCTCACCTCGCAGTCTGTACATGCATAGAGGGCATCGATAGTCTTGTCCGACGATGCTCCGGGGGTGAGATGGATGAGTATCTCCACGCCAGCAGCAGTCAGGTCTTCCACCTTGCGCACCTTTATCTTGCCCTTCTCGGAGGCTTTCAGGATGCTCTCTATAAACTGGCTTGGCTTGCTGGGGCTACCGGTAGTCTTGCCAAAGGGTATCTCCGTAATGGCCAGTGTCTTGTTGTCGCGCTTCTCTATCTTGGCACGTACACGCACTGAACCGCCTCGCTGACCGTCATTGTATTTGCTCACGTCGATGCTGCCGCCTGTGGGGAAGTCAGGGTAAAGCTGAAACTCCTCGCCGTGCAGGTAGTGTATGGCGGCATCGCATATCTCATTGAAGTTGTGTGGCAGTATCTTGCAACTCAGACCTACGGCAATGCCCTCGGCGCCCTGTGCCAGCAGCAATGGGTACTTGACGGGCAGGGCAATGGGCTCCTTGTTGCGACCGTCGTATGAGAGTTTCCACTCAGTGGTCTTAGGGTTGTACACCACATCGAGGGCAAAGTTGCTGAGGCGTGCCTCTATGTATCGGCCTGCAGCAGCGTCATCGCCGGTCAGGATATTACCCCAGTTGCCCTGGCACTCGATGAGCAGATCCTTCTGTCCGAGCTGCACGAGGGCATCCTTGATACTGGCATCGCCGTGGGGGTGAAACTGCATGGTATGACCCACGATGTTGGCCACCTTGCCAAAACGTCGGTCGTCCATTCGCTTCATGGAGTGGAGTATGCGTCGCTGTACGGGTTTCAGACCGTCATCGATATGGGGCACGGCACGTTCCAGGATTACGTACGATGCGTAGTCCAGAAACCAGTTTTGGTACATTTTGTTCAGGTGGTGTGTGATGCCGTCCTGAGGTGTAGCAACATTGTCGGTCATAGTATCTCGTTGTGTCTTTTCAATATTATTGCAAAGATAGCAAATATCTTGTTTTATTCCTATTATTATCGTTCAGAAAACGTCATGACGTTTGATGCGGGGCGTCCTGCCATGAGTTCTTGTTTCATGAAGTCCATGTAGGGAGCCACATGCTTGAAGTACTTCTGATAGCCCTCGCAGAGATAATTTAGGCCCATTTCTCCGCTCTTTGTTTCCGCGATGCGGTTCTTGGGACACTCTCCGTTGCATGCAAAGAGCCACTCACACTCTCGGCACTGTGTGGGCAGCGCCTCGCACTTCATGCGGCCGAATGCCATCTGCTTTGGGCTGTACATCATCTCCACGATGCTCTCGTGGTGGATGTTGCCCAGACGATGCTCGGGGAACACGAAGTGATCGCAGGCGTACACATCACCATTGAACTCCATCACGGCTGCATGACCACACTCACGGGCCATGGTGCAGATGCCTGGGGTGACGCCCATCCAGTTGGCCAGTGTGGCATCGAATATCTGTATGAAATACTCGCCTACGTCTTTTTTAACCCATTCATCGAAGATTTCGCACAGGAACCCTCCCCATTGTTGCGGACTGACACAGAAGGGTAGGAGCCTGCCTTGCTCATCGCGCTCCACGATGGGGGTGAACTGGATGTAGTGGCAGCCTATCTCCTTGAAGAAGTGGTAGAAGTCGAGTGGGTAGTCGCCGTTGAAGTCGTTGACGACGGCCATGGCGTTCCATTCCACGTTATATTTATTGAGCATGTCGATGCCGTGCATCACCTTGGCCCACGAGGGACGTCCCTGGCGGTTGCGGCGGTATTCGTCGTGAAACTCCTGTGGTCCGTCAATGCTCACGCCCACGAGCCACTGATGGTCGTGCAGGAAGCGGCACCACTCTGGTGTGATGAGTGTGCCGTTGGTCTGAATGCAGTTGTCTATGCGCTTGCCTCCAGCATATTTGCGCTGCAGCTCAATGGCTCTCTCATAGAAGGCCAAAGGGCGCATGAAGGTCTCGCCTCCATGCCAGGTGAAGAGCACCTCGTTGGTGGTCTGGGCACCGATATACTGCTTGATGAACTCCTCGAGCAGGGCCTCGCTCATGATGTGGCGGGGCTCATCGTCGTAGAGTTTGCTCTTGTCCAGGTAGTAGCAGTACTTGCAGGCCAGGTTGCAGTGTGCTCCCACAGGTTTGAGCATCACGTAGAGGGGGCGTTGTAGGAGTGTGTAGTCCATGTCTGTATACAAAAATATTGGTGTCCGGGAAAAATATAGGTTAACATATAACCGCTGGTAATATGTTACTTATAACCAATGCCCCTGAAGGGGGCTCCTAATATAGCGTAGGGGCTTGCCCCTACGTATTGGGAGCATCTTGTCCTTTCGCTCTGTAGGAGCGACCTAACCATAACGTATTAGTTAGGAGGCCCTTACAGGGCCAAAGGAGAGGGGGAGGCAATGCCATACGTAGGGTTGACACCCTACGCTAATCTATAGCGACCCTTACAG
>CALZKW010000143.1 GCA_945788095.1 uncultured Prevotellaceae bacterium
ATAGAACAACGGTTTCCTAAACCGTCGATCCGGGTTCGATTCCCGGCGGGAGTACAATGCCCCGAGGAGTAGTACTACTGCAAGGGGCATTTCTTGTATCATGAATAGTAATTAAACACGATAAAGAAATGGCAGATTCATTAGACATCAAGGAGCTCGACCAGGTAGTGGTACGCTTCTCAGGTGATTCCGGTGACGGTATGCAGCTGGCCGGAAACATCTTCTCTACGGTGTCTGCAACCGTAGGCAACTCCATCAGTACATTCCCCGACTATCCCGCAGATATACGCGCTCCGCAAGGCTCGCTCACAGGTGTGAGCGGATTCCAGGTACACATCGGTGCCGAGCAGGTATTCACCCCCGGCGACCAGTGCGACGTGCTCGTGGCCATGAATGCCGCAGCCCTCAAGACACAGTACCGCTTTGCCAAACCAGGAGCCACCATCATCATCGACACCGACTCCTTCGGTCCCAAGGACCTGGAGAAGGCACAGTTCCAGACTGAGGACTACCTGGGCGAGATGAATATCGACCCCGACCGCGTCATAGCATGCCCCCTCACACAGATGGTCAAGGACTGTCTGAAGGATAGCGGCATGGACTTCAAGAGCATCCTCAAGTGTCGCAACATGTTTGCACTTGGTCTCGTGTGCTGGCTCTTCGACCGCGACCTGGAGATAGCCTTCAACTTCCTGCGCGACAAGTTTGCCAAGAAGCCCGCCGTGGCTGAGGCCAACATCAGCGTTATCCAGGCTGGCTACGACTACGGACACAACACCCACTCGAGTGCCACCAACGTGCGCCGCATCGAGACCAAGCACAAGGTGCCCGGTCGCTACATGGACATTACCGGCAATAAGGCTACAGCATACGGATTTATCGCTGCTGCAGAGAAGGCTGGTCTGAAACTATACCTGGGTTCTTACCCCATCACTCCCGCCACCGATGTGCTCCACGAACTCTCTAAGCACAAGAGCCTCGGTGTCACCACCGTGCAGTGTGAAGACGAGATTGCAGGCTGCGCTTCGGCCGTAGGTGCCTCATACGCAGGTGCACTGGCCGTCACCTCTACATCAGGCCCCGGCATTTGCCTCAAGAGTGAGGCCATGAACCTGGCTGTCATCATGGAACTTCCCCTCGTGGTGCTCGACGTGCAGCGTGGTGGTCCCGCCACAGGTCTGCCCACCAAGAGCGAACAGACTGACCTCCTGCAGGCCCTCTTTGGCCGCAATGGTGAGAGCCCCATGCCCGTGATGGCAGCCACAAGCCCCACCGACTGTTTCGACGCAGCCTACGAGGCCTCAAAGATAGCCCTCGAGCACATGACTCCCGTCATCCTGCTCACCGATGCCTATGTGGCTAATGGTAGTGGTGCTTTCAGACTGCCTAACCTCGAGGAATATCCCGCCATCAATCCTCCCTACGTGCCCGAGGATCTGAAGGGAAGCTGGACCCCCTACATGCGTGCAGAGAATGGCACTCGCTACTGGGCTGTACCTGGTCGCGAAGGTTTCGAGCACATCCTGGGTGGCCTGGAGAAGGACGACAAGACTGGAGCTATCAGCACAAATCCCGAGAACCACGACCTCATGACCCGCAAGCGCCAGGCAAAGATAGATGCCATCCCCGTGCCCGATCTCGAAGTACTGGGTGACAAGGACGACGCCGAGTTGCTCATCGTAGGTTTCGGAGGTACATACGGCCATCTCCGTGCTGCCATGGATGAGCTTCGTGCACAGGGCAAGAAGGTAGCCATGACTCACTTCCGCTACATCAATCCCCTGCCCAAGAACACAGCTGAGGTGCTGACCAAGTATCCCAAGGTGGTAGTGGCAGAGCAGAACATGGGCCAGCTCGCAGGTTGGCTCCGTATGAAGATTGACGGATTCTGTCCCGCTCAGTTCAATGAGGTGAAGGGACAGCCCTTCAAAGTAAGCGAGTTGGTAGAGGCTTTCTGCCACCTCCTAACCTCCCCCAAGGGGAAGGAACTCCCTGCATAAGCAATGATGTTCTCCTATGAAACCTCAGATATTACCTCGTACCATCTTCTGAGAGAGTTTGCAAAGAAAAACCGAGAGAATGCCACTCTTGCAGAACAACAACTTTGGCTTTATCTCAAAAGAGAGCAGCTGGGCGCACCCTTTAGAAGACAACATATAATAGGTGTATTTATAGCAGATTTCGTCTGCCTTCACGCAAAATTGGTAATTGAGGTAGATGGGAAATACCATTCCCTGCCAGAACAACAGATAAGCGACGAAGAAATCACAAATTGGCTAAACAGAAATGGTTACAGAGTACTTCGCTTCAGCAACGAAGAGGTTCTATTTGATATTGACAAAGTATTACCAGAAATTAGAAAAGGAATCAAACTATGAATACAACAAGTAACAACATACAATCCTCCCCCCTTGGGGGGAGTCAGTGGGGGGCTTCAGATTTCAAGAAGGGACAGCCCCGCTGGTGTCCCGGATGCGGTGACCACTTCTTCCTGGCATCGCTCCACAAGGCTATGGCTGAGATAGGCGTTGCACCCAAGGACGTAGCAGTCATCTCAGGTATCGGCTGCTCAAGTCGTCTGCCCCACTACATGGCCACCTATGGCATGAACACCATACACGGACGTGCTGCAGCTATCGCCACCGGATGCAAGGTGGCTAATCCTCGCCTCACCGTGTGGCAGGTGAGTGGTGATGGTGATGGTCTCGCCATCGGTGGTAACCACTTCATCCACGCCAACCGACGCAACATCGACCTCAATATGATTCTGCTCAACAACCGTATCTACGGACTCACCAAGGGACAGTACAGTCCCACCTCGCCCCGCGGATTCGTGAGCAAGTCGAGCCCCTACGGTACGGTGGAGGATCCCTTCCGCCCCGCAGAACTCTGCTTTGGTGCACGCGGACACTTCTTTGCTCGTGCCGTAGCCACCGATGCTCCTGGCACCATCGAGGTGCTCAAGGCTGCCTACCAGCACAAGGGAGCCAGCGTGTGTGAGATACTGCAGAACTGTGTGATCTTCAATAATGGCTGTCACGATGCAGTCGGCTCTAAGCAGGGCCGAGAGGAGAATGCCATCTATGTGGAGCACGGCAAGCCCCTCGTATTCGGTAAGAACAAGGAGTTTGGTCTGGTGCAGGAAGGCTTTGGCCTCAAGGTAGCAGAGATCGGTAAGGACGGCGTGACCATCGACGACATCCTCGTACACGATGCTCACTGCGAGGACAACACCCTGCAGCTCAAGCTTGCCCTCATGGGCGACGGTGATGGTTTCCCCATAGCTCTCGGTGTAATTCGCGACGTGGAGGCTCCCACCTACAACGATGCCGTAGAGGCACAGATAGAGGAGGTGAAGGCCAAGAAGCCCTACCACAACTTCGCAGAACTGCTCGAGACCAACGACATTTGGGAGGTGAAATAAGCACTCCATCATACATACAGCACAGGGGAGATACTCAAGCACGGGTATCTCCTCTCTTCTTTTACCCTCCTTGGGGAGGGGCAGGAAAGAATTAACATGCGAAGATTTGGTCCTTAAAGGGAAAGTACTTATTTTTGCACACAAGAAGAATAATAATGAAGAATGGCTATGGAAAGGATTGTCGACAAATACATCAGTCTGCTGACCGATTTCGGTTTCAAACGCATATTTGGTACCATCCCCAACAAGGACCTGTTGATCAACTTCCTCAACAGTCTCTTTGACGGCAAGGAGGTGGTGACAGATGTGACCTACCTCAACAGCGAACATGTCGGCGACACACTTGCTGACCGCAAGGCCATATTTGACGTCTATTGTGAGAACGACAAGGGAGAGAAGTTTATCGTGGAGATGCAGAACACCTTCCAGAAGTTTTTCAAGGACCGCTCCTTGTTCTATTCCACCTTCCCCATCCGCGAACAGGCCCCTAAGGGGATGGACTGGAACTTCGAACTAAAGAGTGTATACACCATTGCCTTTCTGAACTTCGACATGAAAGCCGAGGAAGCCTTCGACAAGGAGGATATACAGCACGAGGTCGGCCTGCTGGACAAGAAGACGTACAAGGTATTCAATGAGAAGCTGACCTTCAAATATATCGAGATAGCCAAGTTCAACAAGACAGAAGACGAACTGGAGACCCTCTTCGACAAGTGGCTCTTCGTACTCAAGAATCTGCCTAACCTCGACAAGCGCCCCGCAGCACTAAGGGAACAGATCTTTGCACGTCTGTTCAAAGAAGCTGAAATTGCATCCTTCAATCGCGAGGAGATGCAAGAGTACGAGAACAGTCTCAAGGCATACCGCGACATCAAGAACTCCATAGACACTGCCTTGGAGCAAGGCATCGAAAAAGGTCTGGAGCAGGGTAGAGCAGAAGGTCTTGCTAAAGGCCTTGCTGAAGGTAGAGCTGAAGGTAGAGCTGAAGGTAGAGCTGAAGGTAGAGCTGAAGGTAGGGCTGAAGGTAGAGCGGAAGCCAACCTTGAGCATATCCAGAGAATGCGACAGATGGGAATGTCTAATAGCGATATTGCCGAACTGCTCGGATTGGATACGGGGTATATAGAAAACGTATAAAACAAATTCGCATAACGAACATGGAGGAGGTAAACACCAGTACTGGGTGTTTGCCTCCTTTCCCTTTACCCACGCCGCCTTGTGTATGGATAATTGGGGTAGTTTGCTGATACGTCGCAAAAAACACGTAACTTTGCACACGTTATGATGAAGAAATACCCCTTGCTACGATACCTGCTCGGCGTGCATGCCACGACGCTGGCTATGATGTCGGTGCTGCGCATCCTGTTTTTTGCCGCAGTGCGCTCACAACTGACAGATGATGTGCGCGGCGATGTGATGCTTACCGCCACAGCCTTTGTGCGCGGCCTATGGTTTGACAATGTGGTGGCATGCTATATCATGCTGCTGCCGCTTGTGGTGCTGAGTGTGGCAGGTATCATCGGACAAACAGGCAAATGTGTGGTGCGCCCCGTGGGTATATTCTTGGGGGTGATGTACACACTGGTGTGGACGGCCACAACGGCCAATATCCCCTATTTCGTCTATTTCACCAAGACGCTTAATTCATCGATATGGAATTGGGCGGGATATGGTGGCACCACTCTCGGCATGATGTTTGGCGAGACTTCCTACTACCTCTATATCGCAGCCTTTGCGGTATGGACGGCAGTCTTTGCATGGCTTTTGAGGCGTTACGGTCAATGTCTGCGCCACTCTTGGGAGGAGAGCATGGGCTCCCCCACCCTACGTCAGCGTCTCATACTGGGGGCAGGTAGCATCGTGCTCGTTGGTCTATGCCTGTTTGGCATACGAGGGCGCGTAGGCTACAACCCCATCAAGGTGAGCGCGGCATATTTCTGCAACAATCCCATCCTCAACCAACTGGGCGTCAACCCTATGTTCTGCCTCTTGCAGAGCACACTCGATGACCGCCGACCTGAGAATCAGCGCCTCCATCTCATGGACGAGGGCGAGGCTGTCAGGGAGGTGCAAGCCTACCTCTCGCGCAAGGGTATGGAGGGCATCTCGCCCATAGCCCGCGAGGTGAAGCCCGGGGGTGAGGCCACGGGGCAGAACGTGGTGGTGATACTCATGGAGTCGATGTCGGCCAACCTGACTGGTTACATGGGAGGCACGACGCTCACCCCCCACCTTGATGCCCTGGCGCGCGAGGGCCACAGCTTCACCAATTGCTACTCAGCGGGCAACCACACCAACCATGGTCTGTATGCCACGCTCTATAGTTTCCCCTCCATACTGAAGCGCAACGCCATGAAGGGAAGCGCCATACCCCGCTACGACGGACTCGCCAGCGTGCTGCATGAGGCGGGCTACCAGACCCTCTTCTTCATGACCCACGAGACGCAGTATGACAACATGAATGCCTTCCTGCGCACCAATGGTTACGACGAGGTGTACGGTCAGGAGGACTATCCCCGCGAACGTATTGCCAACCACTTTGGCGTGCCCGACGACTACCTGTTTGAGTATGTGCTACCCGTGCTGAGGGAACGTGCCGCAGCGGGCAAGCCCTTCCTGGCCACACTGCTGACCATCAGCAACCACCCACCCTACGTGATGCCCGATGCGTCGGTGTTCAGTCCGCGCTCCTCCGTGCCCGAGGAGGGGATTGTGGAATACGCAGACTGGTGCATAGGCCGCTTCATGGGGGCTGCGTCTAAGGAGGCATGGTATGACAACACCATCTTCGTGCTACTCGGCGACCACGGTAAGATGGTGGGACAGGCTGACTGCGAGCTCCCTGCCTCCTACAATCACATACCGCTGATCATCTATGGTCGCGGTGTAGAGCCCTGTGAGGACAAGCGTTGGGCGGGTCAGGTGGACGTGGCTCCCACCATCCTGGGCATGCTGCGCCAGTCCTACACCCAAAACAACTTTGGCATCGACCTCCTGCGTGAGGAGCGTCCCTGCATATTCTACTCTGCCGACAATACGGTGGCGGCGCGCGATGAGCAGCATCTCTACGTCTACAATCCCGATGCAGAGCGCGAGTTCTGCTATGCACTCGAGCCCGACCAGGCACCTCAGCCCTCAGAGATGAGCGAGGCCCACAAGGCGCTGCGCAGCTATGTGTTTGCCATGCTACAGAGCACCGAGGCCATCGTTAGGGAGGGCAAGACCCGTATGCAATAACCCCCACACCACCCCAAACCAGAAACCTATGGAAGCAAGCAATAGAGACAACCTCGTCAATGTCATCATACCCATCTATCGCCCCACGCTGAACCAGACTGACCGCATCTCGCTGAGTCAGACATGTCGCGTGCTGGGGCGCTATCCCCTCACCGTCGTTCACCCCAAGAGCATGGACACGGGGGAGATAGCCCGTGAGTTTCCCCAACTTCGTTTCAAGGCCTTCGATGACGACTACTTTGCCAGCATCGTGGGCTACAACCGCCTGATGCTCTCCGAGACATTCTATAGTGCATTCAGTGACTACCGTTACATCCTGATAGCGCAGCTCGACGTGTATATCTTCAGGGACGAACTCGAGGAGTGGTGCCTCAAGGGCTACGACTATGTGGGTGCTCCCTGGTTGCAGCGCAGCATCTATACGTGGCCCATCATCAAGCAGATGATATGCTGCTACAAGTATCTGCAGCATGGGCGAGGCCGTCTGACCCGCTTTGAGCGCTACGGCCGTGTGGGCAATGGTGGTCTCTCGCTGCGCCGCGTGAAAAGCCATCTGGAGGTGATACGCAAGCAGCCTCAGGATGTGCGCCGCTTTGCCGTGACGCACAATCGCAAGCACCTCCACAATGAGGACACCTTCTGGGCCATGATGCCCTACCACTTCCGCTACCCCAGTCAGGAGGAGGCGGCCCTGTTTGCCTTCGACAAGTACCCCCAGCTGAGTCTGCGTCTGACTCACGGCCAGATGCCCTTTGGCTGTCATGGGTGGACCAAAAAGAAGAACCTGCCCTTCTGGGAAGGGATTATTTTGGGAAGTTAGAAGGAAGTAATAGGGCTACCGGTAAAAACCAGTGTTTGTAAATTGGAG
>CALZKW010000144.1 GCA_945788095.1 uncultured Prevotellaceae bacterium
GGGGAGTTAGAGGGGGCTTTCCGTTCGTTCCGTTGTTCCTCAATCTCCCCCACAAGCCATAATTTATCCCACAACTCTATCGGGTGAAAGAACAAGCCCCCTCATGGTAAGGAGGGCTGGAGGGGGGGGGCGATTAGCTCAGGCCGTCGATCTCACCATTGATGATGCGGATGTTGAGGGCCTGAGGCACCTTGGGGAGGCCGGGCATGCGGATGATGTTACCGGCTATGGCTACGAGCATCTCGGCACCAGCGTTGATGACGAAGTCCTTGATGTCGAAGTTGAAACCAGTGGGTACGCCATAGGCCTTGGGGTTCTGTGAGAAGGAGTACTGTGTCTTAGCGATGCAGACGGGGAAGTGGCTGAAACCGAGTTCCTCGGCCTGGCGGATCTTCTTGCTGGCCTCGGGCGAGAAGGTGACAGAGGCGGCGCCATAGACCTGCTTGGCCACGGCCTCAATCTTCTGCTTGATGGGCATCTCGTCGGGGTAGACATACTGGAGGGGAGCTGAGGGCTGCTTGTCGATGGTCTCCACCACGAGGTTGGCCAGGTCGATAGCTCCGTCGCCGCCCTCGATGTAGGCATTGTTGAGGGCGAAGGGTACGCCGAGCTCCTGGCAGTGCTGGCGCACGAGTTCGATCTCCTCGTCGGTGTCCTGTGCGTAGCGGTTGAAGCATACGAGCACGGTCTGTCCGTAGGCCTGGAGGGTCTGTATGTGTTTGTCGATATTGGCAAATCCGCCCTTGACGCCCTCGAGGTTGGGCTGTTTGATGTCCGTCTCGGGCACTCCGCCGTGCATCTTGAGGCCCTGGAGGGTGGCCACGATGATGGTGAGCGCAGGACTGAGGCCCGCCTTGCGGCACTTGATGTCGAGGAACTTCTCAGCTCCGAGGTCGGCACCGAATCCTGCCTCCGTGATGACGTAGTCGGCATAGGTCATGGCCATCTTTGTGGCTATGATGGAGTTGCATCCGTGTGCGATATTAGCAAAGGGACCTCCGTGAATGAAGGCAGCGGTGTTCTCGGTGGTCTGCACGAGGTTGGGGTTGATGGCATCCTTGAGCAGGGCAGCTATGGCTCCGCCTACGCCCATGTGGCGCACATAGAAGGGTTCGCCGGTGAGGGTGTAACCCAGGAGGATGTTGTTGATGCGTCGCTCCAGGTCGTCGAGGTCTTTGGCAAGACAGAGTATGGCCATGATCTCACTGGCGGGAGTGATGTCGAAGCTACCCTCCTGAGGGAGTCCGTTGGCGTGGGGGCCGAGGCCGGTGACGATGTGGCGCAGCGAGCGGTCGTTGACGTCGAGCACGCGCTTCCAGAGTATCTGCTTCATGCCGAAGCCCTCCTTCTGGTGCTGGTAGATGTAGTTGTCGAGCAGTGCGGCTATCATATTGTTGGCCGAGGTGATGGCGTGGAAGTCGCCGGTGAAGTGGAGGTTGATCTTCTCCATGGGCACCACCTGTGCGTAGCCGCCACCGGCAGCACCACCCTTCATGCCGAAGCAGGGGCCAAGTGAGGGTTCGCGCAGGGCGAGGGCGGCCTTCTTGCCTATCTTGGCCATGCCGAGTCCGAGGCCCACGGATACGGTGGTCTTACCGATGCCGGCCTTGGTGGGTGTGATGGCTGTGACGAGGATGAGTTTGCTATGCTTTACCTTAGAGTCGTCGATGAGGTTGTAGGGCACCTTGGCTATATATTTGCCATAGGGCTCGAGCACTGAGGTGTCGATGCCTACCTTGCTGGCTATCTCTGAGATGGGCAGCATGTGCGCTTCGCGTGCTATCTGTATGTCTGTCTTCATATACGTGATTTGGTTTGTCGGCCACAAAGTTACGGCTTTTTTTGCGATACCATGGTGTTTGGCCGAGTGAAAAACAGAAAAGCCGGGACAGAGATGAGTAGAAAACGTATCGCATGCGACCAAACAGGAATAAAGGGTAATCGAGCAGGTAAGGATAGGAGAAAAGGGACGACTTCCATTCAAATTATGGTTTGTGGGGGAGATGAGATAAAATATCAATAAATAAAAATATATAAAGATACAACAGGAAATGTGATATAAATAAAAAGAGGATGGGGATAGAAGGGAGGGGTGAAGCGACCTGGCTGGAAGCCAGTACAGCGAGCGCAGCGAGCGATGAGGACCACGCGAAGCGCTCACTACGTTCGCTGTAGTGCCTTCCAGACACAACGCCTCAGCCCCCTTGTCGTCCTCTTTTTATTTATTAGCCCCTATTTTATCGTCCCTTATTTATTGATATTTTCTCCCCCGCATCACTAAACTCCCAATTTACGACAATGGTGTTTCTCTGCGTCCGTTACCACCCCTTTGGGGATGAACTTAAAAAAATCCACCCAGCCTTGATGGCTGGGCGGATTGGTATAATGCGTGAATGATTGTTTATGCCTCGCGCTCAATCCAGGCGATGGTCTCGCCGCGGTGTACGTGGCTGCCTCGCTTGGCAGCTATCTCCACGAGCTTGCCTCCGAGGGTGGCGGGTACCTTGACGAACTCGCCCCACTTGGCCTGGATGTAGCAGAGCAGGTCACCCTCCTCATACTTCTGACCGATGGCGGGCTCGATAGCGGCTACGGCCTCGCTGCAACCCTGGAACTCGTAGAAGATCTGACCGTCTACGGGAGCTACCACTGCATCTGCCTTGGCGTGCTTAAACTCTGAGAGCTGTGCTGGACTGATGCCCTGAGCCACGAGCTTCTTCTCCTGAGCCTTCTGCAGGTCAGCCTCAAAGTTCTTCTTGGCCTGGCCGCTCTTGTAGTTGCGATACTGCTCGGGGTGCATAGCGAGCTCGAAGAGCTCCTCGTCGTCCTGACCGAAGTCCCAGCCGTTCTCCTTCATCTCCTTCTTGAAGTCCTCGAGGGCGTTAGGATAGAGAGTGTGAGGATCGATGTCGGTGAACTCCTTGCCCTTCTGCTTAGCGAGCTCGATGATTTCGGGTGCGATGGTGCCGGGCACCTTACCGCTCTTGCCGAGAATCATACCCCACATAGAGTCGTCCATCATCTGGAAGCGGCCCTTGCCCTGAGCCATGGTGAGGAGGTTCATGAGAGCAATGTTCTTGACGTACTGGCTGAAGGGGGTCACCAATGGGGGATAACCTACCATGGGCCATACGTACTCTACCTCATTGAAGAGGGCCACAAGCATATCGTCGGTGGTGAGCTCGGGCTCGCCCTTCTGCTTGCGGATGCCGTTGATGGCAGCCTGGATGCCACCGAGGTCGGCCATCATAGAGCCCATCATACCGCCGGGGAGACCGCATCCGAGGAGGAGTGAGGTCATGTGCTTGTTGGCGGGGTTGATGAAGTGGCCGAGCCATTCGTCGATGAACTCCTGGGTCATGGTGCGTGCCTTCATATAGGCGTTCATATTGATCTCAGGCACATCGAAGCCCTCGTTCTTGAGCATGCTCTGCACAGAGATGATGTCTGGATGCACCTTACCCCATGAGAGAGGCTCGATGGCGGTATCGATGATGTCGCAACCATTGTTGCAGACCTCGAGGATAGATGCCATAGAGAGGCCGGGACCCGAGTGGCCGTGGTACTGCACGATGACCTCGGGGTGGTTCTTCTTGATCATGCCGCAGAGCTTGCCGAGCATGGCGGGCTGACCGATACCGGCCATATCTTTGAGACAGATCTCGGGAGCACCTGCAGCGATGAGCTGGTCTGCGATGTTGCTGTAGTATTCAGCAGTATGAATGGGTGAGTTGGTGATACAGAGTGTGGCCTGGGGTATCATGCCTCCCTCCTTGGCGTACTTGATAGAGGGGATGATATTGCGCACATCATTGAGTCCGCAGAAGATACGGGTGATGTTGGTACCCTGCTTTGCCTTGACCTTGTACATGAGCTTGCGCACATCGTCGGGCACGGGATACATACGGAGAGCATTGAGACCGCGGTCGAGCATGTGGGTCTGGATGCCTGCCTCATTGAAGGGCTTGCAGAAGGCGCGCACTGCCTCGTTGGGGTTCTCGCCTGCGAGGAGGTTGACCTGCTCGAAGGCTCCACCATTGGTTTCTACTCGTGCAAAGCATCCCATCTCGATGATGACGGGGGCAATCTTTGCCAACTGGTCTTTGCGGGGCTGAAACTTACCCGAACTCTGCCACATGTCGCGGTAGACAAGGCTAAACTGTACTTTTCTTTTCATACTGTATAAGCTTATGGAATCTTTTACCTTAATTATATACAAAAGCGTATTCTTGAGTGCAAATATACGAAAAAATGGTTAATGAACACTGCTGCACAAATAAAAAACGCATCTGAATGTGTCGTTTTGACTTCAGATGCGTATCTCTACACCTACCTCTTGCGCGAGGATGCCCATGGGAGGGTTCTCCTTGTCGACTCTCACGCTGACGGTCTGTATGATGGGGAAGGTCGTCTTGAGACGATTGGCAATGCGGTATACGAGGTGCTCGAGGAGCTGCGACGGTCGGGCGTTCTCCTCGCTGATTACGGCACAGATGTCGGCATACGAGACGGTGCCCTCGAGCTGGTCGTGGACGAGGGCAGACTCAGAGCAGTCCACCTGGGCCGTGATGGAGTAGTAGAAGTTTGCTCCTACCTCACGCTCCTGTGGCAGCACGCCGTGGTAGCCGTAGAGGCAGTATCGGGTGATGTGTATGGTCATAAGCGATCAGCACATTTGTGCTGGAGTAAAAAGTGAAAATCGCGATGACAAAGGGTTTGTTCCGTTGTTATAGCAGCAACTACTTCACTCCTCGGCTTCCATCTCGCTCTGCTCGCAGTAGCCCTTGGTGTAGCGCTTGAGGGCGCGCTCCACGCCAACCTTCCAGGCATTGATGTTCTGGCTGCTGAGCTGTAGTGAACTGACGAGGCGGATAACATTCTCTATGGGCATGCGATAGCGGAGCACACCGCTGATGAGCTTGGCATAGTTCCAATATTCGGGGTTAAACTTCTCGCTGAGGCCCTCCACGGTGGTCTTGTAGCCGCGCTTGTTGGCAAAGGTGAAGTCGTAGCGGCGGGTGCCGTCGGGGAGTATGTTCTTCACTATCTTACCCTTGTTGACGCTCTTGGGGAGCACGAGGCCCTCCTCGTCGTCTACGATGCCGGTGAAGATCTCATAGGGCTGTCCCTCGTAGAGACCGACCAGGGCCACCCATTTCTCCTTGTTGTTCTGGAAGCGCACCACGTCGGCATCCAGTTCGGTGGGGCGCACCTCGACGATGGCGTTGGGGGTACAGTCCTCGCAGTCGCACTCGGATGGCTGACCGATGTGGGAGGCGATGACGGCCTCTGCCTGTTCCTGGCTGCCGAGGTAGGCTGTGAGGCCCTGGAGCACCTGCTCGTAGGTAAACTTCTGCTGTGACATAGGCGTATGTGGTGTGTGTATTTAGTCTTATTCGGTCTCCACGGGTCGGTGCTGACGTAGTGCCTCCTCGATGTTGCTGAGGGATTCGGCAAACTTCTTGTCTACGCTGACCTTGTCCTTGACGGTGGATATAGAGTGGATGACGGTGGCGTGGTTGCGATTGCCCACCATGTTGCCTATGCGGCTGATGGAGAGGTTGGTGAGCTTCTGTGCAAAGTACATCACCACCTGGCGTGCCAGGGCGATGTTGGCCTTGCGCGAGCGCGAATAGATGTCGTCGGCCGACACGTGCATGGCGGCACAGGTGTGGCGCATTATCTCGTCGAGAGTGATGGGTTTGCGGTCGAGGCGCACGGCGTGGTGGAGCACTCGCTCGGCCAGTCCGAGGTCGATGTCGCGATTGTAGACGATGGCGTGGGCTATGAGTGAGTTGACCACGCCCTCGAGTTCGCGCACGCTGTCGCTGACGTTCTCAGCCACATAGTCGATGACGTTGCGCGGTATGTTGAGGCCGTCGTGGGTCACCTTCTTGATCAGTATGGCCTGGCGCATGCCCTTGTCGGGCTTGGTCATCTCGGCTGTCAGTCCCCAGTTGAATCGGGTGAGCAGACGGTCCTCGATGCCCTGCAGTTCGGAGGGCATACGGTCGGAGGTGATGATAATCTGTCGGCCGTTTTGCTTGAGGTGGTTGAAGATATGGAAGAAGGCATTGAGTGTGCCCTTCATGCCGGCAAACTCCTGTATGTCGTCGATGATGAGGGTGTGGATGCCCTGATAGAAGTGTATGAAGTCGTTGCTCTTGTTCTGGCGTATCGACTCGGTGTATTGCACCTGGAAGGTGTGTGCGCTGACGAAGAGCACACGCTTGTCGGGATAGAGTTCGCTCAGGTGCGTACCGATGGCATTGACGAGGTGTGTCTTGCCCACGCCCGAGGGGCCGTAGATGAATAGGGGGTTGAAGGTGCTCTGGCTGGGATGTTCGGCAATAGCCTTGCCGACGCTGCAACAGAGTTTGTTGCTCTCGCCCTCGATGAAGTTGTCAAAGCGGAGTTGTGGGTTGAGCTGCGAGTCGAAGGTCTCCTGCTGCGTGCGCTCCTGCTTGAGTTGCGCCGTCTTGGTATCGGCCTCGATGGGTCGGTCGAATACCTCCTCCTGCTTTTGCTCCTTGCGTATGGTCTTATAGTATAGGTGTATGGTGTGGCCGAAATTCTCGCGCAGCGCCATGGAGAAGACCTTGACGAAGTGGCCCTCTACGTATTCCTTGAAGAAGATGCTGGGTATGCCAAGTACTACCTTCTGGTCCTTTTCGCTGAATTCCAAGAGTACCATTGGCCTAAACCAAGTAGCAAATTGCTCCTCGGTCACGTTTGCCTGGATGGTGTTCAGGCAGTTTTGCCATCGTTGCTGGGCATTCTTACTCGTCATAGCCAATGTGTGTATTTTTCACTTTCTGTAGTGTGTGTCCTTCGTGCCCCCCCATTCGGTTAGGGCCGAAATGAGTTGCAAATTTAGTGTTTTTTCTCGACACCGCAAATTTTAGCCCCCAAAAAGTCGGGAATGCAGGACCGGGGTGGGAAGGTAAGGGAGGGGGAAATTGAATAAGGAGTAAAAACCTTATCGGGGAGTTTAACAACGGGACGAACGGAAAAATATATTTCACACGAGGCCATACGCTCGGCATCCCGAAGAGTGACGCTTAGCGAGCGAAGCGGGTCTAAGAAATGCAGGAAGTGTTATTGATTTAAGTTTCGGGAGTTCCTAACTCACCATTTTGTATTTGTATAATTCGCATATATGAGCAAGCTCGTCAGATTCGTTAACCACAGCCTCAAGGACTTCTTCGTTTATAGTGCCAACTAACTCCTGAAACTTAAATAATACTATTTGGAATCAGCCAGACACATTGTTTCCACATTCGCTCCGTTCCGTCAGGACACAGAAACAGCGTTTCTTGTACCATTCCGTATGGAGTAATGCAAGAAACGCTGTTTCTAGCACCATTCCGTATGGAGTAATGCAAGAAACGCTGTTTCTACCACCATTCCGTATGGAGTAATGCAAGAAACGCTGTTTCTAGCACCATTCCGTATG
>CALZKW010000145.1 GCA_945788095.1 uncultured Prevotellaceae bacterium
GGGTTGACACCCTACGCTAATCTATAGCGACCCTTGCAGGGTCTTGATTTCCCCATAGAAGGGTAATTAAAGGGTATTAAAGAGGAGTGATAGGGCCGAAACCTCTGCTGCATGCAATGAGTGTGACGTCCCTATAACTTCCATTTTTTGCTTCCTTTTTACTTCCATTCGAAAGCTTTAGTACCACCAGATGTAATAAAATTCATCCCCCATGTAGTTGCCGTATCTGATGCTTCCTCTTAGATCGAATGGGATGCTCACGCCTTTGTAATTGGTGAACTTACCCTTGTATCGGCAGTTGCTGTCAGTGCCAGAGAGAGTGCCTACGTAGCGACCGATGTATTTGTCGCTGTCCAATTCGTACACATTGATGGTCATCTGGCGCGTGCGTGCATTATACTTTGTACCCTTGACTGTTCGTCTTACGCGGTCGTTGCCGAGAGGGTAGCTCATACCGCCATATCCGTTGTCCATTGCCAGCGCGGCATCGTAGGTATTTCCCTGCTTTCCTCTAAATTCACACCACCATCCTCTGAAGCTGTTCTGTCTTGGCAGCATTAGGGCAGAAGCCTCGTTTGAGGTAGATGCCACCTCTGTGGTCTTAGCCTGTACGCTTGCGAGGCCTATGGTGAGGGCGAGTAATGCGAGTGCCTTTTTCATAACAGATAATTTAAATTCCGCAGCACTTTAGTTTAACTTTTTTATAAGCACCTGAGCAACAAAAAGTTCTTGCTTGGGCAAGCGGCAAAGCCGAGCGGTTCAGGATTTGCCATATCAGATTTTCACATACCTTGGTGCTGCAAATCAAGATAAGCAAAAATCATCAATGACATGGCAAAGATAAGCATAAAATCTGAGAAAATCACTCCCCGATAAACCCTAATTTACTCCCCCCCCAGTTTTATCGGGTGCAACCCTTATATTGGTCCTATGGCCTATCAGCAGATTGCTGAGCAGAAACCGTGCGCCCACAGAAAAAGGCATTAACTACACGGGGATAATTAATGCCTTATTGGGGGGCGGAGATTTAGAATGGAGGGGTATTCATGGGTTCGCTTGGGCCGAAGGGATTCTGGATGTCGTCGCCCACGTTGATGTCGCTCGAGATGACACCCTCCATGGCAGGACCTACCACCTCGCCGGGCATGGGGATGTAGGCGCTGTCGTTGGGGTCCTCGAAGCGTGCAAACTCGCTACGGAAGTTGAGCAGCACGTCGCCTACGGCACCGTTACGATGCTTGGCTATGATAAACTCAGCCTTGCCACGGAGGTCGCGGCCACGCTCGTCCTCGTAGATCTTGTAGTATTCGGGGCGGTGGATGAAGCATACGATATCGGCATCCTGCTCGATGGCTCCCGACTCACGGAGGTCGGACAGCTGGGGGCGCTTGCCCTCGTTGCCCTCGCGCTGCTCCACACCACGGTTGAGCTGACTCAGGGCGATGATGGGGATGTCGAGCTCCTTGGCCAGACCCTTGAGCGAGCGACTGATGGTGCTGACCTCCTCCTGGCGGCTGTTGTAGCTCATGCCCTGGGCGTTCATAAGCTGGAGATAGTCGATCATGATAATCTGCACGCCATGTTCGCGCACCAGACGACGAGCCTTGGTGCGGAGCTCGAAGACGGAGAGCGAGGGGGTGTCGTCGACATAGACGGGGGCGTTGTACATCTGGGTGACACGTGCATCGAGCTGTGCCCACTCGTGCTTGGCAAGTTGTCCGGAGCGCAGTTTCTCACCGCTAATCTCGCAGACATTACCCATGAGTCGTCGCACGAGCTGCACGTTGGACATCTCAAGGGAGAAGAGAGCCACGGGTTGCTGCATGTCCACAGCCATCTTCTTCATCATGCTCAAGACGAAGGCAGTCTTACCCATGGCGGGACGGGCGGCAATGATGATGAGGTCGCTCCTCTGCCATCCGTTGGTCTTGCGGTTGATGCCATCGAAACCCGTGTTGAGGCCGCTCAGACCAGTGGTGTTGGCCGCAGCCTTCTGGAGGTCCTTGTAGACCTGTCCGATGACGGGGTTGATCTGCGTGAAGTCCTTCTTGAGATTGTTTTGCGAAATCTCAAAGAGCCTGCCCTCGGCTGACTGCATGAGGTCTGCCACGTCGTTGGTGGTGTCGAAGGCATTCTGAAGCACAGAGCTGGCATAGGTGATGAGCTGGCGGGCAATAAACTTCTGCTGGATGACCTTGGCATGGTAGACAATGTGTGCGCTCGACACCACGTCCATGCTCAGTTTGCTGATATAGGCGGGACCGCCGGCATTCTCGAGTTCTCCCTTGTTTTCGAGGTCTTCCACTACGGTGAGCACATCCACGGGCTTCTGCAGCACGGCCAGGCTCTGCACCGAGGCATAGATGAGCTGGTGGCGGTGGTCGTAGAATGACTCGGGCTTGAGTATCTCGCTGATGTAGGAATAGGCGTCCTGCTCGATGAGCAATGCTCCGAGCACAGCCGTTTCCATCTCTATATTCTGTGGTTGACGGCGCCCCATGTTGTCGGTGGCGGGCACCTCTATCACGGTCTTCTTGCGTGTGTTCTTTCTTGTTTCTGCCATGACTCTGTAGTTCGGATTATGGTTTGAGATGCGCAAAGGTACGACATTCCCCCGAAATCCCCCACAACAACCGGCCTTTAAGTGAAAACTAAAAGTGAAAAGTGAATAGATTGCTACCACACGAGGCATAAATGGCACGAAGAAAATAAGGAGCGCTCTCAGAGACAATCAAATTATCAACCAATAATTTTGCCGTATGCAGCGAAATACCTACCTTTGCTACCAGTATCGAAACAAAAAAGATAAAATATGAAGAATCTATTCGTTGCCACCGCCATGCTCTTTGCGGTGAGCCTCTCGACAGCCACCTGTGTGGCACAGCAGCCCAGCAAGCGCGAGATACGCTGCAACTATGCCCTCAAGAACCTCTCGCTCACCAAGGATCAGCAGACCAAGGTGAAGCCAGTAATCATGGCATACCTCAAGGCCATGCACGATGCCACAGATACCTATGACGACCTCAAGGATAAGTATAAGGCAGAAATCAAGGCCGGTCGACTCAGCGATGCAGCAGCCAATCAGCTCTTTGCTGCCAAATGGGTGGCTGATGCTGCCGAACTGAAGGTTAAGAAGACCTATGCGCCTAAGTTCAAGGCTATCATCGGCGCTAAGAATACGTGGTACTGCATGGACCTGCTCAACGACAAGATGAGCAAGATACTTGGCGAAGGTAAGGAGAAATGATATTCTACTATTCTGGCACAGGCAATACACGATGGGTGGCGCAGCAAATGGGGCGCCTTACCGGCGACAAGGTGGTGGCTATGACTGACTACATGAACCACCCCGAGCTCCACACCATCATCCCCACGGAGTCCGTAGGCATCTGTTTTCCTGTCTATGGATGGGATGCTCCCGCCATTGCCTACGACTTTATGCAGAGCCTGCAGACCGAACTGGAGTTCTCCCCACCCTACCTTTATTATATCTGCACCATGGGTGACGATATAGGCCTCACTGGTCAGCGCCTGCAGCAGGCTGCCACCTCGCTTGGGTGGTGCTTCTCTGCTGGGTTCTCGCTGCAGATGCCCAATACCTATGTTTGTCTCCCTGGGTTCAACGTAGACAGCACAGAGGTGCGCGATGCCAAACTGGCACGCGTCCCCCATGCCCTGCAAGGCATAGCCGAGAATATCATGGAGCGCCACACAGGCATCTTTCAACTTATACCCGGCCGTTTTGCGTGGCTCAAGACCAACGTGATAGGTGGTTACTTCCGCAAGCGACTGATGAGCGACCGTAAGTTTGAGGTCAGCACGGCATGTACAGGGTGTGGCAAGTGTGAGACGGTCTGTCCCGTTGGCAATATCCTGATGCAGCGTGGGCGACCCACATGGCAGGGACATTGCACCATGTGTCTGGCCTGCTACCACCATTGTCCCCATCATGCCTTACACTGGGGCAGCGAGACCCGCAAGAAGGGTCAGTATCTATTGACCATGCATATAAAAGATAATGATTAAAGAAAATTCACTCAAGGCATGGCTACTTGCCTCAAGACCAAAGACTCTTACCGGTGCAGTTGCACCTGTGATAGTAGCCATAGCCATAGCTTACAGCGACCTTTCGAGTATCAATGCCTACCATGAGGCGCACCTCATCCCGCAGCTCACCATGAGATGGGTGCCTGCTCTCTTGTGTCTGCTCTTTGCCATCGTGATGCAGATAGATGCCAATCTCATTAATGACTACGTAGACTGGAAGCGCGGCGTGGATCGCAAGGACCGTCTGGGGCCTAAGCGTGCCTGTGCTGAGGGGTGGGTCACCCCCTATGCCATGAAGCATGCCATCATGCTCACCACTCTGCTGGCTGTCTGCATCGGTTTGCCCCTGGTCTACTATGGAGGCATGATGATGCTGGCTATTGGTGCGCTGTGCATCCTCTTCTGCTTCCTCTACTCTACCCTGCTGGCTGGACGCGGACTGGGCGATCTGCTCGTGGTGCTCTTCTTTGGCATTGTGCCTGTCTGCACCACTTATTACCTCCTGACACATGGCATGGTCTTTGCCGGTCATACCTTTAGCGGACTTACATATAATGTGTTCTATATTGCTCTTGCTCAGGGACTCGTGACTGACTGTCTGCTGATGGTCAACAACTATCGTGACCGTCACACAGACCGTGCTTGCGGCAAGCGCACTCTGGTGGTCATGATTGGTGATACAGCCTCTGAGGTGCTCTACCTTATGCTCGGACTTGTGGCAGTTATCCTCTGCTTCCCCATGATGAAGGTGCATCCCTACACGGCCTACTTGCCTGCCCTCTACATCCTGCCCCACTTCATGACGTGGAATCGCATGACAACCATCCGTGAGGGTAAGGAGCTCAATAGCATCCTTGCGCGCACCAGCATCAACATCCTCCTCTTCTCTATCCTCTTGGCCATAGGCGTCAACTTGTAGAAGGGCTTTGTTACTCTTAATACGTAAATAAAATCATAACTTAATATAATGGCAGACGACAAGAAAATCATCTTTTCGATGGTTGGTGTAAGTAAAACCATCCAACAGAATCAGAAACAAGTACTTAAGAATATCTACTTGAGCTTCTTCTATGGAGCCAAGATTGGTATCATCGGTCTCAATGGTTCGGGTAAGTCTACCCTCATGAAGATTATCGCTGGTCTCGATCAGCAGTATCAGGGCGAGGTAGTGTTCTCACCCGGCTACAGCGTAGGCTATCTGCCTCAGGAGCCTCACCTCGACGACGACAAGACTGTCATAGAGATAGTCAAGGAGGGTGTGCAGGAGGTAGTGGATGCGCTCGCTGAGTATGAGGAAATCAATCAGAAGTTCGGATTGCCCGAGTACTATGAGGATTCCGATAAGATGAACGAACTCTTCGTGCGTCAGGGTGAGCTGCAGGACATCATCGACAGCACCGATGCATGGAACCTCGAGAGCAAGCTTGAGCGCGCCATGGATGCGCTCCGCTGTCCTCCCAAGGATCAGCTGGCCAAGCACCTCAGTGGTGGTGAGCGCCGTCGTGTTGCTCTCTGCCGTCTCTTGCTCCAGAAGCCAGACGTGCTCCTGCTCGACGAGCCTACCAACCACCTCGATGCAGAGAGCATCGACTGGCTCGAGCAGCATCTCAATCAGTATGAGGGTACCGTTATCGCCGTTACCCACGACCGCTACTTCCTCGACGATGTGGCAGGCTGGATTCTCGAACTCGACCGCGGCGAGGGTATACCCTGGAAGGGCAACTACTCATCATGGCTCGAGCAGAAGACCAAGCGCATGGAGCAGGAGGAGAAGGTGGCCTCTAAGCGTCGCAAGACTCTGCAGCGAGAGCTCGAGTGGGTGCACATGGCTCCCAAGGCTCGCCAGGCCAAGGGTAAGGCCCGTCTGAACTCATACGACAAGATGCTCAATGAGGAGCAGAAGGAGCGCGAGGAGAAGCTCGAACTCTACATCCCCAATGGTCCACGTCTTGGCAACAAAGTCATCGAGGCCCATGGAGTATGCAAGGCCTTCGGCGAGAAGCAGTTGCTCAACAATCTCGACTTCATGCTTCCTCCCAATGGTATCGTGGGCGTTATTGGTCCCAATGGTGCGGGTAAGACTACCCTCTTCCGCATGATCATGGGATTGGAGACTCCCGACAGCGGTACCTTTGAGGTCGGCGAGACCGTCAAGTTGGCTTATGTGGATCAGAGTCACGAAGATATCAAGCCCGAGCTCAGCGTCTACCAGGTGGTGAGTGGTGGCAACGAGCTCATCCGCATGGGTGGTCGCGACATCAACGTACGTGCCTACTTGAGCCGCTTCAACTTCAATGGTGCAGACCAGGAGAAGAAGTGTGGCGTGCTCTCTGGTGGTGAGCGCAACCGTCTCCACCTGGCCATGGCCCTCAAGCAGGAAGGCAACGTGCTGCTGCTCGATGAGCCCACCAATGATATCGATGTCAACACCCTGCGTGCCCTCGAGGAGGGTCTGGAGAACTTCGCAGGTTGTGCCGTAGTGATCAGTCACGACCGCTGGTTCCTCGACCGTATCTGTACCCACATCCTCGCCTACGAGGGTGATGGCAACGTATACTACTTCGAGGGTGGCTACAGCGACTACGAGACCAACAAGTGTAAGCGTCTCGGCATCGAGGAGCCCAAGAAGGTGAGATACCGCAAGCTCATGGAGGACTAATCCACTCCCCCATTCCCAATCATAATAGCCGAAGGAGTCCCGCACCCCTTCGGCTTTTTTTGCACTTATCTTTGAGTGTCTTGGCATTGTATCTGTTATGGAATTCTCATGGCACGCATCGATGAATAGTAGTACTATGATCAGTGGGAGGATAGTACTATGGTCATTTACGACATACTACTATGGTCTAATTTTGATATGGGTCTCAGCGTGACAGAATATGGGTCTCAGCGTGACAGAATATGGGTCTTGACACCATTAGGATATGGGTCTTATTGCGCGGAGATATGGGTCTTTTGGGGGTCGAACATACCCGGTGTTCAAATTATGGTTTATCGGGGAGATTGGTGAACAACGGAACGAACGGAAAGCCCCCTCTAACTCCCCCAAGGGGGAGAATATCTGATGTGTGGCTACGAATAAATAGCGAACACCTGGAACGCCAACAGATACATTCGCCTGGAGGGCGATATTTCTGTAACCCCAGGTGCCGAACGAAGTGGCACCTGGGGTGCAAGGATCCACACTACAAGCGCCTGGAGGGCGCTACCTTGGGATGCAGCGACGGGTGAGCATCGAGGTA
>CALZKW010000146.1 GCA_945788095.1 uncultured Prevotellaceae bacterium
TGTTTCTGGACAGAGATTGTCCGAAGGCTGTCCACGCAGAAGACGGTCACCACGGTAGCCACAAATGCACTTGGGGAGAAGGTCCACATGAGACTGTGCAGCGAGCCGAACAAATCCGCAGATGATATTTATGAACGACTAAAGTATAAGAAAATGCCCTTCAGAAAAATCAAAATCGAGAAAAGTTTGTAGTACACAGCGCCGCAAATGAAAAACGCAAAGTACTGGACAGCAGGAAAAACGGACAATTGAATATCAAACTTGGGTTAATGTCTGCAAACAGACAGAAATGTACTGTCTTTGTACTATACACAAAGTGATGGTATTTAACGCTATTCCAAAACATTAGGGCTATGATAGTACAAAATTGTGCAAAATTCGGATAAATTACATGAATAATTTTGGGGACAGAATTTGCATTTATTCGTGACGGTGATTAGAAGTTCTCCCCCTCGGGGGAGTTAGAGGGGGCTCTCCAAAGTCCCTGCTAAACCATAAACTTATCGCATTATTTACCCCCGCCTGCTGTTTGAAAAAGATATGGGTCTTGAGGGTAATGAAACCCATATTCTGTGGCGTCAGGATATGGGTCTTGTTGGGACAGAACCCATATCCCCGTGAGATGCGTGGTAGGGGCAAAAAAAAGGCACCTGTACCCCCCCCTGTGTTTGTTAATTGGGAGTTTATGGGGGAGAACGCCCCTTCGGGGCTTGAAGTAAAAGGGAAGTTAAAAGGAAGTTATAGGGACGATTGCCTTGTTGCGGCATTCCCGTTTATTATTCATGTCATTCATGCCCGTTCTTGTTTCAATTATATCTTTCCGTTCGTTCCGTTGTTACAAAATCTCCCCGCTAAACCATAATTTGAATTCACACTTTCCACAGGTGTCCTGATATTAATGGCAGTAAATACAAGAGGAGGTATTAATGATACAATTAATAGCAATTAATCGAATAGAATAAAATGAGTGTGCCATGTGTATTCCGCTACAAGATATTCGTCCCTATAACTTCCTTTTAACTTCCCTTTTACTCCCTTTTTACTTCTTTCCCCGAAGGTGAGCCCCAATTTCTCACGGATTTTGTCTAACTTTGCACACCAAAATACTGAGCTATAAGATTATGAACAGCCAAAAATCCGAAACCAAGCATGTGCCTACAGCGTTGGGAACCAAACCTGTTGGCCAACTTCTCTTCCACTATGCCCTCCCCGCCATCATTGCTATGACAGCAGCCTCGATGCTCAATATCGTGGACCGCTTCTTCATCTCGCGTGTGGTCGGTGCTGATGCCATCTCGGGGCTTGGGGCCACCATGCCCTTTGTCAATCTCGGTGCAGCTTTTGGAGCAATGGTGGGTGTCGGTGCAAGTGCTGTGATGAGTATACGCCTTGGTCAGCGCGACTACGCCACGGCTCAGAGGGTGTTGGGCAATACCATCTCGCTCAATATCATCATTTCGCTCATAGTCACGGTGGTCTGTCTTGCCTTTTTGCGCCCCATGCTCTTCCTCTTTGGAGCCTCTGAGAGCACTATCCAGTATGCCCAGCCCTATATGTCTGTCATTCTGGCAGGTGGCATCATCACCCACAGTTATCTGGGGCTCAACAGTGTGATCCGCTCTGCAGGTCATCCCCTGTTCTCGATGATATGCACCATCACAGCCGTCTTGGCCAACGTCTTTCTCGACTGGCTTTTCGTCTGGCTTTGGGGATGGGGCATCGAAGGCGCTGCTTGGGCCACGGTGTTGGCACAAGGTATAGGCCTGGTGATGCAACTCTTCCTTCTCAACGACAAGAATGAGGTGATTCGCCTCCAGCGCGGCATCTATCGTATCCGTCTCGACATCGTCCGTCAGATACTGGTCATTGGTCTTAGCCCCTTCCTGATGAACCTTTGCGCATGCATGGTTGTTATTATCATCAACAACAGCATGAAGCATTATGGTGGCGACTATGCTGTGGGTGCTTACAGTATCGTCAATGGCATCATCTTCTTCTTCCTTATGATAGTAATGGGCATCAACCAGGGCATGCAGCCCATCGTGGGCTACAACTGGGGTGCCCGTCAGAATGACCGTGTGTGGCGTTGTCTGACATACGCCATCATCGGGGGCACAATGGTCACCACGGTGGGCTTTGTGGTGGGTGAGTTCTTTCCCGAAGTCTGTACCCGCATCTTTTCTGATGGCACAGATGCTGGCGCGCAGTCCATTCTCCGGCTCTCCACAGCTGGTTTCCGCATCTGTGTGGTGGCGCTGCCCTTCGTAGGGGCTCAGATGGTGATAGGTAATTTCTTCCAGAGCATCGGTCATGCGGCCAAGAGTATCTTCCTTAGCCTCACCCGTCAGTTGCTTTTCCTTATCCCCGGTTTGCTCATTCTGCCCCGTTACTGGGGGCTCGATGGTGTGTGGGCCGCTCTTCCTGTCAGCGACTTTGTATCCTTCTCCTTCTCGGTAGGTATGCTGGTGTGGCTTTATCAACACATCCAAAAGCGTAAGTCATGAAGCGTATAGGCCTATTGAGCGACACCCATTCGCATTGGGACGAACGTTACCTCTCCTATTTTGAGGAGTGTGATGAGATATGGCACGCGGGCGACATCGGTTCGGTGGATGTGGCAGAGCGTCTTGCCGCCTTTCGTCCGTTTAGGGCTGTGTGCGGTAATGCTGATGGGGGAGTGCTTCGTAAGATGTACCGCCCCGATCTCCGTTTTGAATGTGAGGGCACAGATGTGCTGATGACGCACATTGGTGGATACCCCGGCCGATATGATGCCCACGTGCGTCAAATCATCTCTACCAATGCTCCACAACTCTTTATCTCGGGGCACAGTCATATCCTCAAGGTGATGTACGACCCTAAAGCTCATCTGCTTCATATCAATCCCGGAGCTGCAGGACTGCAGGGATGGCATAAAGTGCGCACACTCGTTCGTTTCACCCTCCATGAGGGCTTACCCTCTGACCTTGAGGTCATAGAATTGGGCACCAAGGGTTAATACTTTTATTCTATATATAAAAAGGACCCGTAAGACCAGAGAGTCTTGCGGGTCCTTTGCTTTATCTGTGTGTAAACTTAGAGTTCACATTTGTTGTTGATGAGTCTGAGGAACTCCTCACGCGTCTTGGCTTGCTCAAAGGCACCTGAGAAGTTGCTGGTCGTGGTGATGCTGTTTTGCTTCTCCACGCCACGCATCTGCATGCACATGTGCTTGGCCTCGACTACCACCATGACACCCTGGGGGTGGAGTGCCTCCTCGATGCATTCGCGTATCTGCTTGGTCAGGCGTTCCTGTATTTGGAGTCGGTGTGAGAATACATCCACCACACGTGCTATCTTGCTGAGGCCTGTCACCTCGCCATTGGGGATATAGGCCACGTGGACGCGTCCGTAGAAGGGGAGCATGTGGTGCTCGCACATGGAGTAGAAATTGATGTCGCGCACGATGACCATCTGGTTGTAGTCCTCGCTGAACTTGGCCGAGTTGAGTATAGCCACGGGGTCTTGTGTGTAGCCTCGAGTGAGGTCGGTCATGGCCTTGGCCACACGCAGCGGAGTGCGGACAAGTCCCTCGCGTGTGGGGTCCTCGCCAAGGAGTTCGAGTATGCGCTTGACATGTTGTCTGATCTCTTCCTGCTCTGGCGTGAGCGCGTCAGCCTGATTATTTATTAGTCTTTGTATCATTGCTTGTTTCGTCACCTTTATATTCTGCGTTCTTAATCTTTGCTCTTACGATGGTTGCGCTCTTAAACTTGTGTGTCTTTTTCACCTGCTTGAGGGCAGCCTCAGCCTGTTCGCGTGTCTTGAAATCACCAGCCAGGCATATCCATCGTGGGCTCTTGAGGCGTACCTCCACGCGCCATTCCTTGAAGACATTCTTAAACTGCTTGCCTATCTGGCGCACCTCCTGGTGGTCCTTGTTGGTGTTGCCACGTGATACGACTTGTATGCGGAATCCCTCGATGAATCTGCGGTGGTCTATCTCGCGCATCACATCAACTGCTGTGTTGTTGGCCACTCGGTTGGCTCTGACCGTGCCTCTTGTAGACTGTGTTGCTTTATTCGTCTTTTGGGGTGTCGCAACCTGTTGTTGTACGGGTTCCTCCTCAAAGTCTTCTACTGCCTCTACCTCGCCAAAGATCAGGTTGTTGATCTCGTCGTCCTGGTGAATCGTAACCTCGTTTTCCTGTACTTCCTTCTTTGTTACATCTTCCTGTGCCATCGAACAAAGGGGGAATAACAGACCAATGATGAGTACCGTAATAAACTGTTTCATAACGTGAGTCGATTTGTTAGTTTGTTGTAAACGAGATAATTCTGTCTTGGCTTGATGGTAATGAGTATCATCGCCGGCACGCATGCATGGCGATGATACTCTGTTGGTGTGGTGATAGGGATTAGTTCCAAGCGTCGATAATGCCCTTGAAGTCAGCGGCCTTGAGAGAAGCACCACCAATCAGACCACCATCGATGTCAGCCTTAGCGAAGAGCTCAGGAGCGTTGCTTGCCTTGCAGCTACCACCGTAGAGGATGCTGGTCTCATCAGCTACCTCAGCGCCGTAAACCTCAGCTACGCAGCTACGGATGTAGGCGTGGATCTCCTCAGCCTGCTCAGCAGTAGCGGTCTTGCCGGTACCGATAGCCCAGATGGGCTCGTAGGCGATGACTACGTTTTTCCACTGCTCTGCGGTGAGGTGGAATACGCTGCCAGCGAGCTCAGCCTTGCATACTGCCTCCTGCTCGTTAGCCTCACGCTGCTCGAGGCTCTCGCCGATGCAGAAGATAACCTTGAGGCTGTTTGCCAGAGCGAGGTCAACCTTCTCCTTGAGGATTTCGGGAGTCTCGCCGTAGTACTCGCGACGCTCTGAGTGACCGAGGATAACGTACTCAGCGCCAGTGCTCTTTACCATCTCAGCGCTAACCTCGCCGGTGTATGCGCCGCTTGCCTTGTCTGCGCAGTTCTCAGCAGAAACAGTGATAACGCTATCCTTGAGGAGCTCGCTAACGGTAGCGAGGTGGATGAAGGGAGTACCGATGATAACCTCACAGTTGGGCTTCTCTGCAGCGAGAATGTCCTTCAACTCTGTTGCGAGAGCAACACCTTCCTGCAGGTTCTTGTTCATCTTCCAGTTGCCTGCTACAATTTTCTTTCTCATTGTCTTTGTTGTTTTTATGAGTTAATTATATAGATAGTTAATTCGCTTTCTTCTTCTTTTTCAACTGTCGCCATGCCAGGGCTATGGCTGCGCAGATGCGGTCTGTGGTGGTGATGGCGATGATGGGTACGAAGAACAGGAGGGCGAGCATACCGTAGCGGTTGATTGTGCTCTTGGTCTGTATCTGTCCTGCCTCCTGAGCGTCGAGAGGTAGACTGAGTATGTCGTCCTTGGGCAGATTCGTGCGCGACCACTTGTTGGCCACTATGCCGTCCTTCACGAGGATGAGTCCGGGGTTGGAGCGAATCATCGTCTTGAGTGTGATGGCGTCTGCGTGGTAGAAGGTGTACTCGGCACCTGTCAGGTCGCGCCATTGCTCTATGGCCTCCTTGCTGCTGGCTGTGAGTGCCACCATCTGGTAGCCGTGGCGTTGGCTGTAGTCGTAGAGGTTGTTCATCTCGGCCATCAGTCCGTTGTCGGCTTCTTCAAGGGCGGGCATGATGAGTAGTAAGGTGTAACCATCGCGTTCGATGACTTGACGGCTCATGTCCTCACCTGTGTGGAGGTCGGCCATCTCCACCTCGTGGTTTTCGCCAAGTTGTGTGGTGCGGGTGTCTACATAGACCCATGCCGTGTCCTCATAGGGGTAGTCGGCCTCGCTGAATTCCTGTCTTATGCCCTCCTTTTCGAGGATGAAGGTGGTCACGAATTGCGGTTCTTCCCTGAGGTTGGCTCCTATGTGGAAGGCACGGAAGTCGATGACCGGCAGACGCAGCAGGGCGTAGGTGGCCAGACCAATGGCGAAGATGAGCGAGTAGATGGTGACCATCCAGTGAGTGTTGACGCTGATGAGGCGTGTCACGTAGCGGTGCCCGATGCAAAGGCTGATGGCGCAGATGAGCAGTACGACGTTTTTGTAGAATGTCTGCCAGTTGGTCAGTATGATGGCTTCGCCAAAGCATCCGCAGTCAGCCACAGGGTTTTCGATGGCCAGATAGAGCGTCAGGGCCGTCATGGCTACCATCATGAGTGTCACGACTCGTGATGTTCCCTTTCGGCTGATGCCAAAGAGGAGGCTGATGCCCATGAGGAACTCGAAGGTGGATAGGGCGATGGCAAAGAGTAGGGGCAGGCCGAAGGCGTTGAGTGCCTGGAGGCCAAATGCTGCGGTATAGTCAGTGAGCTTGTACTCAAATCCGCGTGGATCTACGACCTTGGCAATGCCTGATACAACGAGTGTGCCTGCCAGTATGATGCGGCATGTGTTGACCAGAAGCCATAGGATGGTATGTATGATCTTTTGCTTCACTCTCTGCTTTTGTTGTCAGTCCTTGAATGTCAGTTTGATGAGTCCGAACACGGCGTAGTTCATCATGTCCATGTAGTTGGCATCTACGCCCTCTGAGACCAGCGTTTCGCCACCGAGTGACTCTATCTGCTTGGTGCGGAAGATCTTCATGAGGATGAGGTCTGTGTAGCTGCTCACACGCATTGAGCGCCATGCCTCGTCGTAGTCGTGATTTTTGCGGAGCATCAGTTCGAGGGCCTCTTTGGCGTGTTTGTCGTAGGCGACCAGGGCCTGGTCGGCATTCATGTCGTCGACCACCTCGGAGAAGCCAAGCTCGAGCTGGATGAGACCGATGATGGCGTAGTTGACGATGGCGATGAACTCGGGCCTGATGCCTTCGCCCACGAGAGTTACGCCTTTGCACTCAAGGCTTCTGATGCGGTTGGCCTTGATGTATATCTGGTCTGTGACAGATGATGGGCGCATGATGCGCCATGCTGCTCCGTAGTCGTGGAGCTTCTTGGCAAAGAGTGTGCGGCACTCTTGCATCACCTGTTCAAACTGCTGTTTTGTATCCATTTATGTTGTGTATACCTTATATAATATGCAAAAATACTACTTTTTGCTGAAACCACCGTTATCTTCGTGCAAAAAAAGAGACCCAACACGATGTGTTGAGTCTCTTCTTAGTACGCTCGGCATGAGCATTGTCTAACGGGTGTAAGTCCCGAGTGAGCCCTAATA
>CALZKW010000147.1 GCA_945788095.1 uncultured Prevotellaceae bacterium
CAAATTGCAGCAAGCCACAAGAAGCAGGGACAATGCTGTTTTCTTTCCATTAGTTATCTTCATAATTGCTGTTTTCTTCACAAATTAGTAGATTTCTTCTTAATTAGGGTCTGCTGAATTAATTTTTGGCCACAGACATTGCGGATCAAGAGTCGTATCAGCGCCTCTGCCCCATCGACCATCGGTAGGTGTCCCTCGGCAAGAGCCAGTTGGAGCGCACGGATAACAATCTGCATGAGGGGCTTGAAGTCGAGGATGCTGGCAAGACGGGGGCCATAGCTGCAATCTATGGTATCGGATGTGGAGCTTGTGACAGGTCGCCCTGTCGTACTGATACCCCATAGCCACCAATGACCGGCTATTGGTGCCCCACAGCGCATCGGTAGCGCCACAGTAAGCCACAGCACAAAGGTAAAATAGTTCCTTCGGGGTCAACTTATATCCCATGATAGTAGAAGTGTTTGCCTGCATTATATATTAGATGAAATGGTTTGTGAGGCAAAGGTAATGCAAAAAAGGCGAGAGCTTTGGGGCTTGAAGTAAAAAAGGGAGTAAAAAGGAAGCGGCATTCACATAGCACGTCCCTTTCTTAGACCCGCTTCGCTCGCTAAGCGTCACTCTTCGAGATGCCGAGCGGGGGCGTGTTGCGGCCTACATTCTTTATTCACTATACACTATTCACTTGCGCCAAAGGCGCACTCCTTCCCCCACAAGAAGCACGAGGCTGGTGGAGAGGATGATGATAAGCCAGTCGAGGGGATGGACACCACCACGGGGCACATTGAACATCTCCTGCAGTCCGGGCATTTCGGTCATCAGTATCTGGCCCACGAGGATGATGAGAGTGATAAGAATGAAGAGCTTCGTGTCGCGCCATGAGATGCCACGCAGGGCTGAGGCGGAGGTCATGAAGGCTTTGGCATTGAAGAGATTCCAGAACTGCAGCATGACGAAGATGGTGAAGAAGAGACCCAGTTCGTAGGGCGTCAGATCGTGGCTCTCACTCCACTGAGCACGGCCGGTGAAGATATCCGTCAGCGAGTGGATGTCGGTGTGCTGCAGACCGATGCAGATAGCCAGCAGGATGACGGAGAAGATGCCTCCGACACCAAGTATGTGACTGCCCATGCCGCTGAGGATATGTTCGTGGATGGAGCGTGGCTTCTCCCTCATCACAGCATGTGTGGGAGGCAGTGAGGCCAGCGCCAGTGCGGCAAAGGTATCCATGATGAGATTGACCCACAGCATCTGCGTCACGGTGAGCGGCGACTCCTGTCCGATGAAGGCTCCGATGGCTACTATGAGGCAGGCAGCCACATTGACCGTCATCTGGAAGAGGACGAAGCGCTTGATGTTCTTGTAGAGCGAACGCCCCCACATGACGGCATTGGCAATGGTGGAGAAGGAATTGTCGAGAATGGTCATATCGCTTGCCTCCTTTGCCACCGCTGTGCCGTCGCCCATGGAGAGACCCACATGAGCGACATTGAGCGCAGGAGCATCGTTGGTGCCATCGCCGGTGACAGCCACGATATGTCCCATCTGGCGCAGCAGACGCACAGCACGCTCCTTGTCGTCAGGACGTGCGCGCGAGATAATCTTCACACCGGGCAGTCGCTGCATCAACGCCTCATCGCTCATGGCAGAGAGCTCCGTGCCGGTCAGCATATTCACGTCTGTATCCTCCTCACGCCACAATCCCAGCTGACGGCCTATCTCGCGAGCCGTGCCCGGAGCATCACCCGTGACAATCTTCACACCGATGCCTGCACCCAGACATTCTGCAATAGCACCGGGCACATCCTCACGCACGGGATCTTCGATGCCTACGATGCCCATCATCGTGAGTCCGTCGACGCACAGTTTACCATCGCGGATAGCCTCATCGTCATCGCCCAGGGGGAGGTAAGCCAGAGCCAAGGTGCGGTTGGCATGACTCTGATAGTCGGCCAGATGGCTTTCATAGCATTGCCTTTCGTCAGCATCCATACGACACATGCCCATGAGGATATCGGGAGCACCCTTGACATACACTACCCTGCTGCCCAACGCCTGACTCACCGTCACCGTGGCCATATACTTGCGCTCGGTCGTAAACTGCAGTCGTTCGACCACGGGCAATGCCTCACGCAGATGCTGATAATCCACGTCATGCTCATGCAGCCACAGCAGCAGGGCTCCCTCGGTGGGATTGCCAATGGCACGTATGCGCTGCGCATCGGAGAGGTCGAGATTAGCCGTCGTATTAGCCGCCACAGCCTCGCTGATGAGCAGTGAAGCGGGATTGTCGGAGAGCGTCTCACCGCCTGTCATGGGGAAATGAGCAGCCACCACATGCATCTGATTCTGAGTCAGTGTGCCGGTCTTGTCCGAACAGATCACCGATACGGCGCCCATCGTCTCGCAGGCATGCATCGTGCGAGGTAGCGTGTTCTGACGCATCAGTCGCTTCATGCTGAATGCCAGACTCAGCGTCACGGCCATCGGCAGTCCCTCGGGCACAGCCACCACGATGAGCGTCACGGCTATCATCACCGACTGCAGTGCGTACTGCACATATTCAGCCCATGTCACATCCATCTGCAGGGCATGCAGCAGACGTCCCACCAGGATAACGGCAGCCACGGCATAACTGGCGCGTGTGATGAGTTTGGCAAGTTCATCGAGCTTCTGACTCAGCGGAGTGGCCTCGCCATCACGCACCTGCGCTGCCTCAAACACCTTGCCGCAAGCCGTACGGTCGCCCACGGCTATGACACGTGCCACGCAGTCGCCCTCCATCACGGTGCATCCCTTCATCACCTGATTGGACGGGTATGTGGCATTGGCATCAAAGTCAGCCTCTACGGTCGTCTTGTGAGCCAGCGGTTCGCCCGTGAGCGACGACTCATTGACCGTCAGATGCATAGCCTCGAGCAACTGAGCATCGGCAGGCACCTCCTCGCCGGCATCAAGCAGTATGACGTCGCCCACCACGATGTCGCGTCGCATCACCTGGCAGACATTATCATTGCGAATGACCTTGACGAGCGTATCATCATTTACCTCATTCAGGCTCTTGAAGGTCTTCTCATTGGCAGCCTCCAGGAAGTGAGCCACCGCCGTGGCCAGCAATACCGCCGCAGCAATGCCGATGAGCTCCAGGTAGGGCTCCCATCCCTCCACACCGCCATACACGCCGTTGTAGAAGGCGATGCCACCCGAGAGCAACAAGACGAAGAGCAGGATGGCAAAGAGCGAATCGATGCGGAATTCCCGCTCCTCCTCCATCCACTTGCCACCCAGATAAGCCACCAGATAGGTGAAGGCAAAAAGCACCAAGGCCAGCACCGGCGCTATCCACAGCCCTTCGTGATGGTATCCCACAAGCGGCAAAATGCCAGCTGCCAATGCAGCCACAATGACCACCCCCGCATTGATCTGCAGGAGCCAGAAGTGCATGCAGTCTTTGACCTTCTGCCACACGCTCTCCTTTTCCACCGGTGTCAGCACATTGGCACCATATCTCTCACGGCTCTCCTCGACTTCTGCCGCAGTGAGCCCCCGATAGTGATGACGTATCATACTTCTTTCTCTCTATTCCATTAGTTTTTCGCTGCAAAGGTACGCAAAAAGTACGGACCACACCGCCTTGTGTATGGGATAGGAAACGGGGATTTAGTGTTTTTTGAGGATTCACGCTACTCCTCTATCCTCACATTGGTGACGCGCTCGAGAAGGAAGGGCTGGCGGTTCCAGTGCATGGGGGCGTAGTCTGTGGTGCGTATGATGCGGTTGTGGCGGTAGAGCAGGCCGTCCACACTCTTGGCATAGAGGATGGGGGCATCGAAGGTCTCAAAGGTGTTGTGCTCGATGCGGATGGCATCCTTGTGACCGCCGTGGAAGTAGCGCTGCTGGTCCTTAAGCTGGGGTATCTCGGGATAGATAGAGATGATGGCATTGGTGAACTGAAACTGCGAGGTGAGGGCATTGACGAAGCGGTTGCGACGGATGGTGACATCGCGGCAGGCTCCCGTCTCATACCATCCGTTGCAGTCTCCGCAGAGGAGGATGGCACAACCGGAAGTGTGGTCGAAGAGATTGTTCTCTACTACGACACGGCGGGGGGTGCTGAAGAGCGCACCGCGGGCACGGTTGTTGCGCACTGTGTTGCGGGCAAAGACGACCTCGGGCGTCCATGTGAGATTCTCGATGCCATAGCCAGCCTGCTCGCTCACCTCCTGAGGAACGGGCTGTGAGAAACGTATGCGGAAAGTCTTGAGATCGGTCTGCTCGATGCTCTCCACGCGGTTGGTACCCTCGAGGATATCCATGGAGGCTGAGCGAACAAACTGCACCTCATCGCCCCGGTAGCCCCAGTCGAAGCCGTAGGTCTGGCCGTGCATGTAGCGCCCCTCTAAGGTGTGGTCGTCGATGCGGCGGGTGACCTTGAGATAGGTGCCGTGCACGTTGATGGCATCGTCCATCATACCCTCGTAGAGTCCGCCTACAGAGGTTATCTTGCCCTTGCAACCCGAGAAGTGGGTGGCGTCGGCCTGGGTGGTGAAGTAGCGAGTGTCGTCGGCGCCCTTGAGGCAGACGCAAAAGCCCTGCATGGTGATGTCCTCACACATCTGAGCCAGCAGCCCCATACCCTCGGCATAGTGGACGCGCACATCGATGAGACGGGTGTCCCGACAGCGATACATGAAGATGCCCGGCGCGGGTCGCTCCCATCCTCGCAGAGCGATGCGTGTGCCGGGCTTGAGACGTGAGTCGCGCCATGTAGGCACCTGGAGCAGGTTGCCGTCCACGCGGCGTACGTCCTTGATGGGACAGTGGAGGTCGCTCGTATTGTATACCATGTGGCGGGTGTCGCCCTCGAAGGCAATGCCATACTGATGACGCATCTGCCATCCCTGTCCGCGGGTGAGGAAGTCGCCGCGGTCGTTGATCTCATAGTCCACCTCGGGTGAAGGGCGGAAGGTGATGCCCTCGTCGGGATGGTTGCTCACGATTTCGATTTGTGAGATCTGCGGATTGTGGAAGTCAATAGAGAGATTCTTGAGCGTGCATCCCTTGGCGTCGACCATGGCGAGAGGCATCATGCGCCCATGGCAGACAATCTGTGCACCCTGTCCGTCGAGGGTGAAGCGACGGAGTCCCTCGAGCACAACGCCCACACGCTTGGGCACAGTCTGGTCGTGGTTGCTGACGTAATAGGTGCGCTCTGCGGCATCCTCGGGGTAGAAGTCGTAGCGCCCCGGTGTGAGTCGGAACACCACCTTGTCGCCATCCTTCGTCTCGCTCGCGATGCGCTCGATGGCTCGCATCATAGCCGCCGACTGACTCTTGCCGGTATTGGCCACTACGCCCAGCTGGGCTGCTTCATACACTCTGCGTCGGGCTGCCGATGGCATGGCCAGGAGCAGCATGGCAATAAGGATAGCGACACAAGGGATTCGGTGATTCATTCTGTTTCTGTTATTTCGTTGCGTAATATGTCGATAGCTATGCCCGATATACGCTCAAGGGACTGGAGATGGAGTTCGCGCAGGATTGTATCCTTGACCAGGCCAATGGCGGCAAGGATAGTGTTGATGGCTTCGGCACGTGCTGCCAGATCGGAGGTTTGGGTCAGGAGGACGCGGGCCATGTAGTCCACCATCTCCTCTCTGTTAGCCTCGATGTAGGCACGCAGGTCTGTGTGGCTATGCACCAGAGAGTCGGGATCCTCGCCCTCAGGCAAGTTTACCACAGAGACATGGAGACCACATTGCAGCACAACGGGGATGGCTCGCAGCGTGGCAGAGATGCCAGCCTTGTCGGAGTCGTAGATGAGGGTGATGCGACGGGCATAGCGGGCCAGGAGTTGCACCTGATCAGGGGTCAGTGCTGTGCCACAGCAAGCCACCACATTTGTCACACCGCTTTAGTGCATCGACATGACGTCGGTATAGCCCTCCACGATGCAGGCGTTGCCCGCCTTGATGATGGCATCGCGGGCCTGCTGGAGTCCCCACAGATGCTGGTTCTTGTGAAAGACGAGGCTGTCGCTCGAGTTGCGGTATTTCATCTCTACGCCCTTGGTAGCACCATCGAGTTTGCGACCTGCAAAGCCCACTACCCTGCCCCGCTCATCCATCCAGGGGAAGATAACACGGCCAGCAAAGACATCACGAAATCGTCCGTCGGTCTGCACCACCGTGCCTATGCCATGGTCTACGTGGATGGTCTGTCCGGAGCGGAAGGTGACATCGTAGTCGCTGGGCATGAGATAGTGCATGTGGAGACCACGCTCCTTGACAGCGCCTATCACGTTGCTGTTTTCGGGTGCATAGCCCACAGAGAATGCCTCGAGAGTGTCGTCGGAATAGCCACGGCTACGGAAGTAAGCCAATCCCTGGGCTCCCTCCTCGGTGCGGAGACGGGATGCATAGTAGTGCATCGTGGCTTCATTGACCAGCAGCATCTGCTCTCGGGCCTTCTGCACTATCCATTGCTCGCACGTGAGGTTGGCCTCGGGGATGTGGATACAATATCTCTCAGCCAACAATTGGAGTGCCTCGGGATAGGTCAGGCAGTGGCGTTTCATGACAAAGGATACGGCATCACCTCCCTCATCGCACGCGAAGCAGCGCCACGACTGATGAGATGGACTGACATAGAGCGAAGGGGAATGGTCGTCGTGAAACGGGCAAAGTCCCACATAGCCAGCTCCGCGCTTGCGCAGCGCGACATCGGTGCCCACGACATCCACAATGTCAGCAGCAGCCTTTATCCTCTCGATGGTATCTTTGTCTATCATAGTAGCCATATCTAAAGTATATAGTTGATGGGGGCAAAGCTATACAATTCTTTCCAATTTTGCAAACATTGGAAAGAATTTGAATGAAAGAGCCAGAAAAGTGTTGAATAAAAGAAATACATCTTACTGTTCGCTGCGAGTTGCAACTTCCGATGTATTGAAACCTATAGGCTTCGATTTGCTATTGATGGGCGAGGAGGGAAGTGAAGGATGGTCTGGATACAATAAGGGTGCATAGCAGTACGTAGACGAACCACCATGCACCCTTTGCATGTATTTAGTTGGAAACTTTGTCTGGCGTTTACTTCACCTCCTCGAAGTCAGCGTCCTGGATGTCCTCAGCGGGACCCTGCTGG
>CALZKW010000148.1 GCA_945788095.1 uncultured Prevotellaceae bacterium
AGATGTGATATAAATAAAAAGTGGATGGGGGAAAGATGGGAGCCCGTAACACGCCCCTTCTTAGACCCGCTTCGCTCGCTAAGCGTCACTCTTCGAGATGCCGAGCGGGGGCGTGTCGCGGCTTTTATCCTTACCCTCTTTTTATTTATTAGCCCCTATTTTTATCGTCTCTTATTTATTTTTATTTATTGATATTTTCTATCCCCCATCTCCCCGCTAAACTCCAATTTCCCCCCATATCATATATATATATATTGACACGCCAGACTATACATACCGTTACCACATACCATATAGGATGTGTGGCTGGATGATATACAAATCAGACCCCAAGAGGACTGGTGCCTTTTGGGGTCTGAGTTATTGTAAGGCGTAAGTAATTGTCAGAGTTGTCCGGTCTCCACCTGGCGGCATACGCGCTCTATTAGACGGTCGTCGGTGTCGGGTTTATATTCCTTCTTGAGGCTGGCCTTGAAGGTCCATGCAAACACCTGGTAAGCAGCGGCCTTGGCGGGGCCGATGAAGGCCTTGACGATCTCGTAGCTCGACTGCTTGCACTCGCGGTCGATGAGTTTGATGAGGAGTTTGCCCTGCGAGAAGGTCAGCTTCTTCATGATGGGCGTATACTGCTTCTTGATGTCGCGCTCCACGGCCTTGATCTGCTTGTCCTTCGACTTGGTGTCGGGCAGCATCTCCAGTATCTTGTAGGTCTCACATATCATGCGGTTGACCTGCTGGGCGTAGGGCAGCACGCGCTTGACGTTGTAGACGAGGCGGTTGTAGCGCTCGCGCTCCTTCTCGCTCTTGAATTTGAGTGGCGCATAGACGGGCATGTCGGGCAGCAGATACATCCATATCGTGTCGCCCCCCTCGAAGATGGGGTCCTTGTAGCGGTAGATGACCAGGTTGATGGCGCTGAGAAAGGGTTCGCCAGCAAAGGCGTCATCGACATACTTCTCCACCATCATTTGGTCTTGCTTCTGCGCAGCTGGTTTAGCCTCGCCCTTTGCCTTATTCTGGGCAAAGGTGGGGATAATGGTGATGAAAATCAAACTAATTATGTACAGAATCCTTCTCATTTCGCGTGCAAAATTACTAACTTTACCGCAATTATGGTCTTCCCTTTCACATTTTATGGTCTAATCATTGTTGGAAAAAAGAATTATTAACATTTATCAACTCTCGCGTGGATATATGTGGTCATGAGGTCCCGAAAATTTGGTATTTTTCGGGCTTTGCCGTAACTTTGCACCATATATATATAATAAAGAGACGTTAGCAACATGAGTACTGTGATCTATCCATCCCCCATCTTCGGTCCTGTCAGGAGCCGTCGCCTGGGTGTGTCGCTGGGCATCAATCTGCTGCCCTCTGACGGCAAATGGTGTTCGTTCGATTGCGTATACTGCGAGTGTGGCCTCAATGCTGAGCGTAGGGCCAAGGCCCCTCTGCCCACCCGCGAGGAGGTGCTCGAGGCCCTCGAGGCGCGCCTCAGAGAGATGCAGCAGGTGGGGCCCACCCCCGATGTGCTGACCTTTGCGGGCAATGGCGAACCCACCCTTCACCCCGATTTCCCCGCCATCATCGATGGTGTGAGGGCTCTGCGCGATGAGTATTTCCCTGAGGCCAAGATGAGCATCCTGAGCAACAGCACTCAGATACACCGCCCTGAGATACGCACTGCGCTGCTCCACTTCGACAACAATATCCTCAAGCTCGATACCGTGGACGCTGCCTACATCGCGCGTGTAGACCAGCCTCAGGGCCGCTATGACGTCGGTCAAATAGTGGATCACCTCTGTGAGTTTGAGGGCAATGTCATCATCCAGACCATGTTTATGACCGGCACCCTCCATGGCGAGTCGGTAGACAACACCACCGAGGCTTATGTCACCCCCTGGCTCGAGGCCCTGCTCCGCATCAAGCCCCGCCAGGTGATGATCTACACCATCGACCGCGAAACTCCCATCAAGACACTCCAGAAGGCCACCCCCGCCCAGCTCGATGCCATAGCAGACCGTCTGCGCCAGGCCGGCCTCACCGTGAGTGTGAGCTATTAGTCCCAATTAGCCCAATTAGTCTAATTAGCCCAATAAGTTCTTAGAACTCAGACCCCAATGAAAAAAAGTATATTCGGACTCCTTTTCGTGATGCTTGGGCAGTTTATGCTCATCTGCGTGCTGGTGTCGCTCTATTTCTGCGTCACCAGCAATGAGAAGGACATTTTTGCCCTGCTCATACCCTCGCTTGGCAGCATGCTGCTGGGCGGTGTGCTGCGCTATATGGGCAAGCACGACAAGGATGCCAAACTGACGCGTGCCGACAGTTTCCTCATCGTAGCCCTCTGCTGGGTGCTCTTCTCCTTCATGGGCATGCTGCCCTATCTGCTCTATGTGCCCTGTGGCATGGATGTGGCGAGTGCCTACTTCGAGACGATGAGTGGATTTACCACCACGGGCAGTACGGTGATGGAGAATATCGATGCCATGCCCCACGGACTGCTGCTGTGGCGCAGCATGACGCAGTGGATAGGCGGTCTGGGCATCGTGGTGGTAGCCGTGGCCCTGCTGCCCTTCATGGAGTTTAAGAACAGCAACGTCTTCCAGGCCGAAACCACGGGCATCAGTCTCGACAAACTCAAGCCTCGCATTGGCGACACAGCCCGCCGTCTGCTCACCATCTACTCCTTTATCACGGCCCTCTGTGCGCTGCTCTACTGGATGGGTCCGATGAACATCTATGATGCTTGTTGCCACGCACTTACGACCATGGCTACGGGCGGTTTCAGCACCCATCAGGCCAGCATTGGCTACTTCCATTCAGCCTATGTGGAGTATGTGGCGAGCCTCTTTATGATCATCGCCAGTATCAACTTCTCGCTCTACTACTACCTCAGCATACGCAAGGGCAAGACCTTCATTCACAACGAGGAGATGCAGACCTTCATGGTCATCGTGGTGGGGGCTGTGGCCATCTTCACCCTCTTCTTCCACTTCGGCAGTCTTGGCACGACCGATGCCACGGTCACACCGGGGTCGAATGCCGATATCCTCCGCTCCTCGCTCTTCCATGTCAGCACCATCATCAGCAGTACGGGATTCCAGGGCGAATACTACGACTACATGCAGTGGGGGCCCTTCTTTTGGATGGCCACGGTGCTGATTATGATTATCGGTGCGTGTGCCGGCAGCACGGGTGGTGGCGTCAAGGTCATCCGCGTGCTCATCTATCTCAAGTGGCTCTACCGCGACTTCGTGCTGCAGCTCCACCCCAGGGCCGTCATCAATGTCAAGATTAACAACCACATCGTGCCGGGCTATCTGGTGCGCCGTGTGATGGGTTTCCTCATGACCTACTTCGTCTTGATCCTCATTGGCGTCCTCATCTTTGCCATCATGGGCTATGGCATCGAGACCTCTGTGGGTACCCTGGTGACGATGCTCAGCAACATCGGTCCCGGCACGGGTGAGTTTGGGCCGGCCTACACCTTCGCCTCGCTCTCACCCTTCGGCAAGTGGCTCCTCAGTTTCTATATGCTCGTGGGACGTCTGGAGATCTTCACGGTCTTCATCATCTTCCTCCCCGCCTTCTGGCAGCAGAAGCGACTCGAGAATGGCATCACCACCCATATTTACAATATATTTCACAACAAGAAGATCAAGCGTAAGGCTTAATAAGGGTAATAAAAGGGAGTAAACTCGCTCCGCTCGTGATATAAAGGGACGTCACCCCGGTTAACACCAGCAAGACATTCGTCCCTTTCTCTCCCTTTAACTCCCCTATTTCTACCCTTTATAGCCCTTAAAAACAACCTCATAAAATGGCAAAATCGACTCTCACCCCCATGATGCAGCAGTTCTTCGACCTCAAGGCCAAGCACCCTGATGCCCTGCTGCTCTTCCGCTGCGGCGACTTCTACGAAACCTACGGACAGGATGCTGTGGAGGCCTCCGAGATACTGGGCATCACGCTCACCAAGCGCAACAATGGCAAGGAGGGAGCTGCCAACACGGAGATGGCGGGATTTCCCCACCATGCCCTCGACACCTATTTGCCCAAACTAATACGTGCGGGCCGACGTGTGGCCATCTGCGACCAGCTCGAGGACCCCAAGCAGACCAAGACGCTCGTCAAGCGCGGCATCACCGAGTTGGTCACCCCTGGTGTGGCCCTGCAGGACAATGTGTTGAGCCACAAGGAGAACAACTTCCTGGCTGCCGTCCATTTCGGCAAGGCATCCTGCGGTGTGGCCTTCCTCGACTTCTCCACCGGTGAGTTTCTGGTCAGCGAGGGCACTGTCGACTCCATGGACAAGATCATGAGCAACTTCTCCCCCAAGGAGGTGCTCTTCGAGCAGGGCAAGCGCAACGTCTTCCAGGGTGCCTTCGGTGCACGATGGTGTACCTATGAGATGGACGACTGGAACTTCACCGAACAGACGGCCTATAAGCGTCTGCTGCGCCATTTTGGAGTGAAGAATATGAAGGGATACGGCATCGACCACCTGCGCAGCGCACTCATCGCTGCAGGTGTCATCCTACAGTATCTCGAGCAGACCAAGCATACACAACTCTCGCATATCACCACCATATCCGCCATCGAGGAGGAGCGCTATGTGAGGCTCGACAAGTTCACGGTGCGCAGCCTCGAGTTGCTCTCCACCATGAACGAGGACGGCATCTCGCTGCTCCACGTCGTAGACCGCACCATCACCCCCATGGGTGGCCGACGTCTGCGCCGCTGGATGATACAGCCCCTCAAGAGTGTGCGCGAGATAGAGCAGCGCCAGGATGTGGTCGACTACTTCTTCCGACACCCCGACTTCCGCCAGCTCGTGCTCGAACAGCTACAGAGCATCGGCGACCTGCAACGCATCATCAGCAAGGTGGATGTGGGACGCGTCTCGCCTCGCGATGTGGCACAGTTGCGCGTGGCCCTCGAGGCTCTGCCTCCTATTCGTGAGGCTTGTCTCGAAGCCGACGATGCCACCCTGCAGAAGATGGGCGAGAAGATGGACCTCTGTGAGGAAATACGTGACCGCATCGCTCGCGAACTGGAGCCCAATCCGCCCCTGCTCGTCAACAAGGGCAACCTCATACGCCGCGGCGTGAGTGAGGATCTCGACAAACTGCGCGACATCGCCTATAATGGCAAGGAATACCTCCTCCACATGCAGCAGCGCGAGGTGGAGCGCACAGGCATATCGAGTCTCAAGATAGGCTACAACAATGTCTTTGGCTACTACCTCGAGGTGCGCAATACCTTCAAGGACAAGGTGCCCGCCGAGTGGGTGCGCAAGCAGACCCTCGTGTCAGCAGAGCGCTACATCACCCAGGAACTCAAGGAATACGAGGAGAAAATCATGGGTGCCGAGGAGCGCATACTGATGCTCGAGACACAGCTCTTCAACAGTCTCGTGGCCGACCTCCAGCGCTACACCCAGCAGATACAGACCAATGCCCACCTCATAGCCTCGCTCGACTGTCTGCTCTCCTTTGCCATCACGGCCTACGAGCACAACTACATACGCCCCGTGGTCGACGAGAGCCTCGTGCTCGACATCCACCAGGGCCGCCACCCCGTCATCGAGCGTCAGTTGCCTGTGGGCGAGCGCTATGTGCCCAATGATGTCTACCTGGACAATGAGAAGCAGCAGATAGTCATCATCACGGGTCCCAATATGGCCGGTAAGAGTGCCCTGCTGCGCCAGACCGCCCTCATCACACTGATGGCACAGATAGGATGCTTCGTGCCCGCCGAGAGTGCCCGCATCGGTCTGGTCGACAAGATATTCACCCGTGTCGGCGCCAGCGACAACATCTCTATGGGTGAGAGTACCTTCATGGTCGAGATGAGCGAGGCATCCAATATCATCAACAATCTCAGTCCCCGCTCGCTGGTGCTCTTCGACGAACTCGGTCGCGGCACCAGCACCTACGACGGCATCTCCATAGCCTGGAGCATCGTGGAGTACATCCATGAGAATCCCAAGGCCCATGCCCGCACCCTCTTTGCTACCCACTACCACGAACTCAATGAGATGGAGAACACCTATTCGCGCATCAAGAACTACAACGTCAGTGTGCGCGAACAGGAGGGCAAGGTCATCTTCATGCGTCGCTTAGAGCGTGGCGGCAGCGAACATAGTTTTGGTATCCACGTGGCCAAACTCGCGGGTATGCCCAGTGCCATCGTCAAGCGTGCCGACAGTGTGCTCCACCAGCTTGAGGCCAGCAAGAACAGCGAGGTGGGAGGCAGCATACAGATGTCGCACGGGCATGAGGGGGCTCAGCTCAACTTCTTCCAGCTCGACGACCCCGTGCTGGCCCAGGTGCGCGATGAGATACTCCACCTCGACGTCAACAACCTCACTCCCCTCGAGGCACTCAACAAGCTCAACGACATCAAGCGCATCGTCAAGGGTTAGCCCCCTCCTAACCTCCCCCACCAAGGGGGAGGGACTAATTAAAAATTAACAATTAACAATTAAAATTTGCTCCACACCGTCCTCCCTTGAGGAATAGTCAGCAATCCTCGTTCTCCCCCTTTGGGGGGAGTTAGAGGGGGCATTCTCCCTCCTCTTGGGGAGGGTCGGGATGGGGCCTACAATTATGGTAAAGCACATTATTCTCTGGACTCTCAATCCAGAACTCTCTGAGACTGAAAAGACACAGGTAAAACTCGGTATCAAGCAGGGCCTCGAGGGCCTCAAGGGCGTAGTGCCCGGACTGGTGGACGTCACGGTCCACATCGATGGTCGCCTGGCATCGTCCAACTGCGACGTGATGCTCGACTCCACCCTCGAGAGCGAGGATGCCCTCAAGGCATACGCCACCCATCCCGCCCATGTAGAGGTGGCCGACACCAAGGTGCGCCCCTACACCGTGCAGCGCACTTGCCTTGATTTTACTTTTTAGAAGTTATAGGGAAGTAAAAGGGAAGTTATAGGGAAGTAATAAGGACGAATGTCTTGTTGGTGTCTATCAGCGCACCGATAGCCTTCAACATACGCTCGTCTGTACGTGATGTTGTCAACGT
>CALZKW010000149.1 GCA_945788095.1 uncultured Prevotellaceae bacterium
GTCGCTACCTTTTTGACCTCTGTGTCATCTTATGAGGGCGATTGCGGATTTGAGGGTTAGAAAAAAATTACGAATAATAATCATTTTTGTGCCTTAATTTATAGTGCCAACTAACTCCCGAAACTTAAATATATAAGGAACTGGAACGACTCATTGCTATTAACAAGATTGGGATGAGTGTGGATAAGGTGCTTGAGGCAGCCAAAACAATCACGACAATCAGAGTAAGGATGCCAGAGAATGGGACTTACTTCACTAAGACACTCTTCTTGACGGAAAAGCACCTCGCAGTGAAACCACTTTTCGACCTATCTGACTGCAAATCTTAATTTGGGTGACGCATTGACGAAGTCAGGAAGTATATCTTCTATTACCGATGAAGTATATCTTGGAAATCTCCGACTCTTTCTACGCTCGGGATAATGAATGCAAGCATTCGTCTTCAAAGATCCGGTAGTCACGATTTTGATTCGCTGTGGCAAATGTCGTCTTTGCTATAGGATTACGCCCCATGCCAAGGTGGTAGCATTTGGATTGGTGAGCCTCCAGTGCAACGACCACATCACGCAGACTCTCACGATTACAAAGTTGTCCGAACATGAGTGCCATGAGCTGATTCCAACAAGTGAATGACTTGACATACCTGTTCCAATCATACTTGTCAACCAAGTGACGGAACTTGTTGTTATCGAGAAATTCAACCAATTGTGCGAATACATATTTGTCTTTGTTCATAGAGCAGTCCCTTTATGGGCTGCAAAATTACAAATTCAAATCGTCGCACATGAAAGATTATTACGGGACAGTAGTGAGTAAATTATATAAAAAGTAGAGTATTCCTGTACTGATTACGGCGTCAATGATAGACGTTTTGGTCGAATGTTGCAAACATATAGTGGTTTTTTGTTCTCGCTCGATGTGATTTTGTTGTGTAAGCTGCTCTATAACATAGTTTTGTGTCTATTGTGAGCCAATGCACCTCCCAAAAGGCAGAGCCGCTGTGCGAGGCGATGCATCACCTCGTCCTGATCACATGCGGATACAAAAAATGGGCATGAATTACACGAACAACTAATCGTTCTTGTAATTCATGCCCGATGTTTGTTGGCCTGAGCTCTCAGGCCCTGACTGTCATCAGAGGGCCTCGTAGGCTTTCAGGATGTCTGCTGCCACCTGCTGCATCTCCTCGGCGGGGAGCGAGAGCTTGGGGTTGGCAAAGTTGAGGTCCTTCTCGCTCTGCATAGGCACGAGGTGGATGTGTGCGTGGGGCACTTCCAGACCGAGCACGGCCTGGCCCACCTTGATGCAGGGGAGCACCTGGCGGATAGCCTTGGCCACATGCTTGGCAAACACCTGCATGGCGGCTATCTCGTCGTCCTCAAGGTCGAAGATGTAGTCTACCTCGCGCTTGGGGATCACGAGGGTGTGTCCCTTAGCCAGAGGGTTGATGTCGAGGAAGGCATAAAACTGCTCATTCTCTGCACACTTGTAGCTGGGTATCTCGCCCGCTACTATCTTGCTGAAGATGGTCATTGTCTTAGGTTTTTTGGGGTTTATATTTTACAAGAACGGGCATAAATCTCATGAATTTTTCTCTGCACGAGATTGTTCATGTCGTTCATGCCCGTTCTTGTTTCAGAGGTCTTTAGGCAAAGGTGATGTCGAGCACCTCGAGTTCGATGATGCCTGCGGGAACCTTGATAGTGGCTACCTCGCCCACCTTCTTGCCCAGCAGACCCTGTGCGATGGGGGTGCTGACGCTGATCTTGCCGGCACGGATGTTGGCCTCGGTCTCGCTCACGATGGTATAGGTCATCTCGATGCCAGTCTTCACGTTCTTGAGCTTCACGGTGCTCAGTATCTGCACCTTGTCGTGCTGCAAGCGGCTGGGATCGATAATCTTGGCATCGAGGATGGTCTGCTTCAGTTCTGCTATCTTGCCCTCGAGCTTAGCCTGATGCTCGCGTGCGGCATCATACTCTGCGTTCTCACTCAGGTCGCCCTTCTCGCGGGCTTCGGCGATGGCGGCACTCGCTGCGGGGCGGTCGATGCTCTCCATCTTCTTTAGTTGGGCTACCAGTTCATCGTAGCCCTGTTGTGACATGTAAGCCATATTTTTCTTTGATTTTATTGTTAGACTATGTTATTGTGGCGGCCAGATTTGCTGGCCTCGTGCTTTCTGGTCGGATATAAATAAAAAGAATCCCAGCTATGAATGAGCCGGAACCCTCTCTACTTACCTTTGTATGTATGATTGTGGCTGCAAAGGTAAGTACTTAATTTGTAATAAACAAACTTTTCCCGTAATTTTCACGGTTTTGACGGGTTAGGGCTACATACCTTATATATTATATGCCAGCCCCTCCCGGGGCAGTGCCCTGTCAATAACGTGGGGCAATGGCCTCCGTTCAAAAGTGGCGCTTTCGGGTGGGCGATGTGACACTTATTTCGGCTGCCGACTTGATTTATGTCAACAATATCTGCTTTTTAGCAAGAAATTGGGCGTTTACTCTTGCGGAATTGGGAAATACCCGTACCTTTGCATCAGTGTTTTTCATGGTATTAGATTTAAGGTTAGTAAAAGGTTGGTTGTCGTGATGACAACCTTCTTTTTTTATCCCTATTTTGTGTAAAACATTCTTACCTCCAAGCCCCTGCGCTCTTCCTTCGGATTGCCTTTCGAGCGGATTATGGCCAATAATGTCAGAATATCTCCCCGCGTACATTGTAAATATGCTGCCCCCCCCCCTCATTGTGCGAGGCGATTCATCGCCTCGTCCGTTCCCCGAATAAAAACACCAACGGGCATGAATTACAAGAGCCTGTAGCTACGCTGTAATTCATGTCCGTTGTTGAGGCGTATGCCGCCCCTATGCGTTACTTTGCCAAGAGCGTCTGTATAGCCTTCTCCAGGTCGGGGATGTCCTCCATGCGGGCATGGAGGTCGTTGTTGCGGTCGATGAGGAAGTAGGTGGGGAGCTGTGCCACCTGGTATATCTGCAGCATGTCGCTCTGCTCGCCCTCCTCGTTGTAGACGGTCACCCAGGGCAGGTTCTCGCTCACCGTCTTCCAGTAGTGGATGTCGGGGTCGATGCTCACCTGGTAGATCTCGAGGCCCTGAGGCTTATATTTGGCATAGAGCTCGTGCAGGTAGATGTTGCGGTCTGCAGCCCCCTTGGCGGCATAGGCCGTAAACTCGAGCAGCACCACCTTGCCCTTGAGTTCGCTCAGGCGGCGCTCACGGCCGTTGATGTCGGGGAAACCCATGTCGATGATGCCCGTCTGGCGCACGCGCTCGTCGTCCACGTCGATGGTCACGGTGCGCTTGCGGGTGTTGCGCAGTCCCTGCAGCACCACGCTCTCCAGATTCTTGGCTCTCAGACTGTGGGGGTAGTAGGTGGCCCATGCATTAGCCACGGCTGTGGCCCAGCGCACATCGCTCTCGTTCTCGCGCAGGTCGAATATCATGATGCCGTTGACCATCTGCATCAGGGCAAAGTATGAGGCAGGCTTCTCGTAGGCATTCTGGATGTACTTCACCTTGATGTCGTCCTTATACTCCTCCACCATCTTCTTTATCTTCTCCTCGCGCTCCTCCATGGTCAGCGAGCGGTCGTTGGCCACGCGGTCCAACTCCTGCTGCACCTGGGCGAGCTGCTGGGTGATGAGGCGAATGGTGTCACACTGGCCGCTGCCCTCCACCGTGTATTCGGCTGCCATGCGGGGCCACTTGGCCTTGACGGTGACGGTCTCGGTGGAGTCGACGGCGAGGTTGATCACCTGGTCGGCAATGCGCAGGCGGTAGAACTCAGGACACGAGGCCGTGTCGGCATGCTCAAACATGAATGCACCCTCCTGGCCGAGGCATGTCGAGTCGATGGCCACGACGCCATTGTTGATGGTGATGGCCTCCAGATAGAGGGTGCTGTCAGCAGCTCCGATGATGGTGCCGCAGACCATAAACTTGACCTCCTCGTGGCAGGCCGTCAGGGATGTGAGCAGCACCAGGGCTGCGAGTAGTAGCTTTCTCATAATGCTTGCAAAGGTAGGCAATTTTGGCCATTCGAACTTAAAAGCATGCGCAAAAAGTCAAATATATACTTAATTATTAGGTTACTTGGTAGTAAAAGAGTATCTTTGTGCGATTTTTGGCGGCTCCTGTGGCAAAGGGCTACAGCTGAGCGCCACTATCATGACGAAACATATACACTAAAACAAAAGATGAACGTAATTACAAAGACAGTCGAATTGCCTGATGGAAGAACCATCAGCATCGAGACCGGGAAACTGGCCAAACAAGCCGATGGATCCGTAGTGTTGCGTATGAACAACACCGTGCTCCTGGCCACCGTTTGCGCCGCCAAAGATGCCGTTCCCGGAACAGATTTCATGCCCTTGCAGGTAGAGTACAGAGAGAAGTATGCCTCAGCTGGCCGTTTCCCCGGTGGTTTCACCAAGCGTGAGGGTAAGGCCAACGACGACGAGATCCTGACTTGTCGCCTCGTAGACCGCGCGCTGCGTCCTCTCTTCCCCAGCAACTATCATGCTGAAGTTTTTGTTAATGTGATACTCTTCTCTGCCGATGGTGTGGATATGCCCGATGCGCTTGCTGGTTTTGCAGCTTCAGCGGCTTTGGCTGCCAGTGATATCCCCTTCGATGGACCCATCTCAGAGGTACGCGTAGCTCGCGTCAACGGAGAGTACATCATCAACCCCACCTTTGCTCAGCTCGAGCAGGCCGACATGGACCTTATGGTAGGTGCTACTGAGGAGAACATCATGATGGTCGAGGGTGAGATGAAGGAGGTGCAGGAGTCTGACCTCCTCGAGGCATTGAAGTGTGCACACGAGGCCATCAAGCCCATGTGCCGCCTCCAGAAGGAGCTCTCTAAGGAGCTCGGCACTGACGTGAAGCGTGAGTACTGCCACGAGGTCAACGACGAGGAGCTCCGCGAGCAGGTGAAGCAGGAGTGCTATCAGCCCGCCTACGACATCACCAAGAAGGCTCTCGAGAAGCACGCCCGTGCTGAGGCCTTCGAGCAGGTTCGCGAGGAGTTCAAGGTGCGCTACGCCGAGGCTCACACCGAGATGAGCGAGGACGAGCTCGCTGAGAAGAACGCACTCATCGACCGCTACTACCACGATGTGGAGAAGGACGCTATGCGCCGCTGCATCCTCGACGAGGGTGTACGTCTCGATGGTCGCAAGACCGACGAGATCCGTCCCATCTGGTGCGAGGTAAGCCCCCTGCCCATGCCTCACGGTAGCGCCATCTTCACCCGTGGTGAGACCCAGTCGCTCTCTACCACCACCCTGGGCACCAAGCTCGACGAGAAGATGGTAGACAATGTACTCGACAAGAGCTACATGCGATTCCTCCTCCACTACAACTTTCCCCCCTTCTCTACCGGTGAGGCTCGTCCTCAGCGTGGCGTAGGTCGTCGTGAGATCGGTCACGGCCATCTCGCATGGCGCGGTCTCAAGGGTCAGATTCCCGCAGACTATCCCTACACCATCCGCGTGGTGAGCGACATCCTCGAGAGCAACGGTTCGAGCTCAATGGCCACCGTATGTGCAGGCTGCCTCTCACTCATGGACGCCGGTGTGCCCCTCAAGCAGCCCGTCAGCGGTATCGCCATGGGTCTGATCAAGAACCCCGGTGAGGACAAGTACGCTGTGCTCTCTGATATCCTTGGCGACGAGGACCACCTCGGCGATATGGACTTCAAGACCACCGGTACCCCCAACGGTCTGACCGCTACTCAGATGGACATCAAGTGCGACGGTCTCTCTTACGAAATCCTCGAGAAGGCTCTCATGCAGGCTAAGGCCGGTCGTGAGCACATCCTCGGCGAGATGATGAAGACCCTCGATGCTCCCCGTGCTGAGCTCAAGCCCCACGTGCCCCGCATCGAGCAGATCACCATTCCCCGCGAGTTTATCGGTGCTGTTATCGGTCCTGGCGGTAAGATCATCCAGGGCATGCAGGAGGAGACTGGTGCCACCATCACCATCGATGAGGAAGACGGCGTAGGTAAGGTGCAGGTGAGCGGTCCCAACAAGGAGACCATCGATGCAGCCATGGCCAAGATCAAGGCTATCGTAGCCATCCCCGAGGTAGGTGAGATCTACGAGGGTACCGTACGCAGCATTATGCCTTATGGTGCATTCGTAGAGTTCATGCCCGGCAAGGACGGTCTGCTCCACATCTCAGAGATTGACTGGAAGCGCCTCGAGACTGTAGAGGAGGCTGGTATCAGCGAGGGTGACACCCTGCAGGTGAAGCTCATCGACATCGATCCCAAGACTGGCAAGTTCAAGCTCTCTCGCCGCGTCTTGATGGAGAAGCCTGAGGGCTACGTAGAGCGCGAGCGTCGTCCCCGCCCCGAGCGTGGTGAGCGTCGCCCCCGTCCCGAGCGTGGCGAGCGTCGTCCCCGCACCGAGTCAGAGGATTAATCCGGATTTAGCTTAGGCTAAACACTATACACGAGGGTGTGTCTTCCGCATGGAGGACACACCCTCTTTTTCATGCTTAGTCACAGGGATGAGCCGGTAACTCTAAGGGAGAGGCGGCAGGGTAGGGGCCCATTGTTAATTGTTAATTGGTTTCTCACTTTTCGGTTCACCAGTAAAAGCCCGTGTTTGTAAATTGGGAGTTTATGGGGGAGAACACCCCTCTGGGGCTTGAAGTAAAAAAGAGAGTAAAAGGGAAGTTAAAAGGAAGTTATAGGGACGAGTGTCCTGGTGCGACATACATCAAACACGCCATGAAGGGGGCGATTTCCATTCAAATTATGGTTTGTGGGGGAGATTGGGGAACAACGGAACGAACAGAAATAATTATTCCGTTCGTTCTGTTGTTAAAAATAACCTACAATGCGCGGCTACGAATAAATAGCGAACACCTGGAACGTCCTCAGAGACATTCGCCTGGAGGGCGATATTTCTGTAACCCCAGGTGTCGAACGAAGTGGCACCTGGGGTGCAAGGATCCACACCACAAGCGCCTGGAGGGCG
>CALZKW010000150.1 GCA_945788095.1 uncultured Prevotellaceae bacterium
TAACGTTTATTCGAGCATTATTTTATGTCTGTTTTGAACACCCTACCTGTAAGGGCCTCCTAACTAATACGTTATGAAAATATTTAAGTTATGTCGCTCCTACAGAGCGAAAGGAAAAGATGTCCCCAATACGTAGGGGCAAGCCCCTACGCTATATTAGGAGCCCCCTTCAGGGGCATTGGCTATAAGAAACATATTACCAGCGAGTTATATGTTAACCTATAATTTTCCCCGGACACCAATAATATAGATTGTTGACATCTCTGGCCAAACATATTTCCAGAACCACTCATAAGCCACGTCGGAGAGACCTTGCTCTTAATCAGTTTCAATTCAAGACAGTAGGTGGCTATAACATAGGCTCACAGCGAAGTGATGGGTCCATACTATCTAATACGAATCCAATACAACAAAGCAAAGGGGCCCTGCCTCACGGCAAAGCCCCTTTATGATGTTTGTTTGGAAAAATTTATTGAAACATTTCTGGTTAGTTGAATTAAGCCTCTGCGGGAGCCTCAGCTTCTGTTGATTCACCCTCAGCAGCCTCTGCATTAGCCTCAGCCTCAGCCTCAGCCTTTGCTGCAGCCTCAGCAGCCTTCTTCTCAGCTACTTTCTTTGCAATCTCCTCGTTAGCAGCCTTCTCAGCAGCCAAACGTGCCTCATCGGCAGCCTTCTTGTCAGCGGCGAGCTTAGCCTCGATAGCCTGAAGACCCTTCTGGCGGTCTGCCTTCCAAGCCTCAAACTTAGCCTGAGCTGCTGCCTCGTCGAATGCGCCCTTCTTCACACCACCGCGGAGGTGCTTCATGAGGTAAACGCCCTCGTCTGAGAGGATGTTGCGTACAGTGTCGGTGGGCTGGGCGCCGCACTCAACCCAGTACAATGCACGATCGAATTTCAAATCTACAGTGGCGGGATTGGTGTTGGGGTTGTAGGTACCAATCTTTTCTGTAAACTTACCATCACGTGGTGCTCTTACATCAGCGATAACGATGCTGTAGAACGCGTAGCTCTTACGGCCGTGACGCTGCAATCTGATTTTTGTTGCCATAAATGTTTAATAAATTGTTAGGTTTGAAATATGCTGCCAACTCGTGACAGCGGATGCAAAGTTAAGACTTTTTTCTCATTTTCAGTCCATAAGCGATTGCTTTTTTGTGATTTCCGGGGTTTTTTGCCATATCTCGGCTACCAAATGGGGGTATTTCATTCTTTCACCACATTGGTGCCGAGGGCTCTGACGCGGTCCATGTGGGCACTGCCGTGGATGGTGTCGGTCTTGGCGCTGATGTTGTCGAGGTAGGTCACGATGGCGGCCTCTGAGGTGCAGGGGAGCACGGGTGATCCGTATTCGAGCTGTCCGTGGTGGGCCAGCACGATGTGGATGGTGCGCTTCACCTCCTCCCAGTCTATCTTGGCCTGGAGCATGATGTTTTGCAGCTTGTTGGCGCCAAGATAGATGTGGCCAAGCAGTGCCATATCTTCCTGCATGTTGCCCTCCTGGTCGTATTCATACATCTTGCCGTAGTCGTGGAAGAGGATGGCGATGGCCAGGCGATCCACTTTTACCTCGTCGGGGTAGGGCAGTACGGGGTAGAGTCCCTCGAGCATGTGGAGCATCTGGTGGGTATGGTTGAGCAGACCTCCGGGGAAGGCGTGATGTACGCTTGTGGCTGCGGGGAAGAGCAGGTACTTGTCGAAGAGGGCGTCGGCCTGCTGGCGGAAGAGGGTTGCAATCTTGTCGTTGGTCATCATGCCTAAGAGATTGTCCACGGTGCGGTCCCACTCCTCGCGCTTGATGGGGCGGGGGATGAGGGCATAGAGGGGATGTGTCTCGGGGGCCAGTCCGCGACAGCTGATGTCGAGGCGAGCGCACGACTTGCGGTCGCCCTGTGTCTTGATGCCGCCCTCGCGGAAGTAGACGAGTTCGCCCATCTTGGGGGGCATGTCCTCGGCGGTGTCCCACAGGGCAAGGTCCATCTGTTCGTCTTCGTTGGCCACCTTGAGGAAGCAGAAGGGACCCTTGACGCTGGTGCTGTTGGTGCGTTGGAGCACGATGTATGCTTTTTCCATAGTCTATATCTTATTCGATATTGGTTTTGATGATACTTACGATGGAGTCGTTGTCCATGCCCTTGGCCGCTTCCTGTATGGCGCGCTGGGCATTGAGTGAGGCGGCGGCTGAGATCTCGCCCACGTGCTCTTCGTAGCGTGACATGAAGGCGGAGAGCTCCTCGTCGGTGAGCGAGCGGGCATAGTCGTTCATGGCCTTGGTGGCGCGCTCTGCCTCCTCGAGATTGCCGCTCTGGAAGGCCTCCACGATGGCTCGGCAGTGGTCGTCGGCCTTAGTCTCTATCTCTTTGTACTTGCTGGTGCAGCTTGTCATAGCCATGGCCACGGCAAGGGGGAATAGGAGTCTTTTCATTGTGATGATGGGGGGATGGGGCTAATTGGTCTAATTGGACTAATTAGTCTAATTGGCCTGATTAGCTTAATTGGCCTTATCGGTTTGGTTGGGGCTCCCAATGCCCCCTCCCCCCCTTGCTGGGGGGGGAGGGGTAGGGGTGTTATTTCATTTCCTTCTCAAACCACTGGGTGATTTGGCGGAAGAGGTGGTTGCGGGTGTTGCCGCCATAGATGCTGTGGTTGCGGTTGGTGTAGACCATGTACTTGAAGTCCTTGTCGGCCTGCACGAGGGCCTCGGTATACTCGGAGGTGTTGCGCAGGTGTACGTTGTCGTCGGCCGAACCGTGGCAGATGAGGAGTGAGCCGTGGAGCTGACTGGCGCGCGAGATGGGGCTCTCGTCGTAGCCCGAGGCATTCTCCTGGGGGGTGCGCATGAAGCGCTCTGTGTAGACGCTGTCGTAGTAGCGCCAGCAGGTGGGGGGCGCTACGGCCACACCGGCTGCAAAGACGGGGCGTCCCTCGCTCATGCTCATGAGGGTGCAGAATCCACCGAAGCTCCATCCCCAGATGCCGATGCGGGTTTTGTCGACGTAGGGCAGTGTGCCGAGATAGAGGGCAGTCTCCACTTGGTCCTTGGCCTCGAGCACGCCGAGGTTGAGGTATGTCTGCTTCTCAAACTCTGCTCCGCGGCCTCCTGTGCCTCGGCCGTCGACCACCACGCTGATGAAGCCCTTCTGGCCCAGATACTGCTCGTAGAGCGTACCGGTCATATTGCCGGCGTACCATGAGTCGAGGGCCTGCTGGCTACCGGGACCGCTGTACTGGAACTGTATGACAGGATACTTCTTCGAGGGGTCGAAGTTGTGGGGCAGCACCATGAAACCGTTGAGCTCTACGCCCTCTGAGGTGGTGAAGGTGAAGAACTTACGTTCGCCGAGATTCTTCGTGGAGAGTTTGTCTCTGAGCTCCTTGTTGTCGATGAGCGTCTTGACCACCTTGCCGGCCTTGCCCTCGCAGATGGTGGTAACGGGAGGTGTGTTGATGTTGCTATAGACGTTGAGGAAGTACTTGAAGTTCTTGCTGAACGCGGCATCGTTGGTGCCGTCGAGGTTGGTGAGGCGGGTCACCTTGCCCATTCTGTCGGTCTTGTAGACGGCGCGCTGTGTGGCGTTGCCCTCGTTGGTCTGGTAGTAGTAGGTGCCTGTGGCTGCATCATAGCCGTAGAAGTCTGTTACGACAAACTTGCCTTTGGTGATTTGCTTCTTGCCCGAACCGTTGTTGTTGTACTGGTAGATGTGGCAGTAGCCGTCGCGCTCGCTTGTCATCACAAATCCGCCCTTGAAGAAGTGGAACTGGTTGTAGGCATTCTCGGCGATGTAGTTGGTAATCTCGTCGCGCACGATGAGCTTACACTCCGTGCTGCGGGGATTGGCCATATAGATGTCCATGCGGTCCTGATGGCGGTTGAGGGTCACCACGGCTATCTTGTCGGCATCGCTGGTGGTGAAGATGCGGGGTATGTAGCCGTCCTCGTCGAGGGGCACCTGGAGGGTGCGTGTGGCGTGGCTCTTGATGTCGTAGCTCAAGACCTTGACGCGGCTGTTTTGCTCGCCGGCCATGGGGTACTTGTAGCTGTACGATCCGGGGTAGGTGAGCAGGCTGTCATTGCTGGGCATGAGGCCCTTGTAGACGGGGAAGGAGAACTCGGGCACGTCTGTCTCGTCGTAGCGTATCCAGCAGAGCATCGAGTTGTCGGCGCTGAAGGCCAGCGAGCGGTCTGTCACAAATTCCTCTTCGTATACCCAGTCGGGCTTGCCATTGATGATGTGGTTGTACTTGCCGTCCTTGGTAATCTGGCTCTCGCTGTTGTTGAAGAGCAACTTGACCAGGAAGATGTTGCCCTCGCGCACAAAGGCCACCAGATGACCGTCGGGGCTCCACACGGGGCACTCCTGTGGACCACCGTCCGAGAGGGGCACGAGAGTCTTGTTCTGCACATTGTATATATAGTACACGGCAGTCTTAGAGCGTCGGTAGATGGCTTTGGTCTGGGTCTGTATGAGTATGTTCTTCTCGTCGGGCGACATGATGTAGCCGTCGATGCGCTCTATCTTGTGCTTGCCCACGGTGTTGGCAGCATCAAAGATGACCCCCGTCTGCTGGGCTGTGGCAAACGAGTATTTTACAATCTGCTTGCCGCCCTTCTCGATGCGTGCATAGCTCTCGCCGTCGTTGAGCGGATTGACGCCCGAGTAGCGCTGCGCATAGTAGGTGCCGCTTGTCAGGTCCTTCAGGTTGAGGTCTTCGCCAGCCTGTGCACTACCCATGGTTAGGGCCAGGAGGCATACGAGATGGAATAGTCTTTTCATATATCTGCGTTTTTATAGTTTTTCTAATGCGTTCAGCACCTCCACGTCGGCGGGTAGCCACTCCAGCGTGTCCCACTCCGTGGGCAGGAGCCATCGGGCAGCCTCGTGCTCAAGCAGTTGCAGGCATCCGCTCAGGATGCGGCACATGTAGCAATGCATGGTGAGGCGGAAGGCGGGATAGTCGTAGCCCACCGTGGTGACGTGTCGGCCCACCTCTATCTCGATGGCCAATTCCTCGCGTATCTCGCGCCTCAGGGCCTCCTCGGGGCTCTCGCCGGGCTCCATCTTGCCACCCGGGAATTCCCACCAGCCCTTCCATTCGCCATATCCGCGCTGGGTGGCCAGCAGCCTCTGGCCGTCTGTGATGAGGGCCGCCACGACTTCTATGTGCTTCCTTTCTTTCATTCCTTGGGGGTGTATGGGCAGCAAAGGTACAAAAAATGCCTATACTTGCACGAATGTTTGCCACTTTTTTGCTACTTTTGCCATTATGGAATACATCGAATACGGCAAATGGCTGCGCGAGAGGTTCGGATGCAAGGTGCAGAAGATATCGCTCAATGCGGGTTTCACCTGTCCCAACCGCGACGGCACGGTGGGCACGGGAGGGTGCACCTTCTGCAACAATCAGACCTTCAATCCCGACTACTGTCAGAGCCACAAGTCTGTCACAGAGCAACTTGAAGAGGGCAAGGCATTCTTTGCCCGCAAATACCCCGATATGCGCTATCTGGCCTACTTCCAGGCCTATACCAACACGCATGCCTCCGTAGACCATTGCATAGCGCTCTACGAGGAGGCACTCCGCGTGGAGGGCGTGGTGGGACTGGTCATCGGCACGCGCCCCGACTGCATGCCCGACTCTCTGCTCGACTATCTCGAGGCCCTGGCGCGCCGCACCTTCCTCGTGGTGGAATATGGTGTGGAGAGTGCCAACGACCACACTCTCAGCCACATCAACCGTGGCCACACCTTTGCCACCTCCTGTGAGGCCATCCTCCGCACAGCCCAGCGTGGCATCATGGTAGGAGCGCATGTCATACTCGGTCTCCCCGGCGAGGACCATGCCGAACTGATGCGTCAGGCCCGCCTTATGGCCCAGTTGCCCCTCACCACCCTCAAGCTCCACCAGTTGCAGATCATCCGTGGCACAGCCCTGGCCCGCGAATACGAGGCCGCCCCCTGGTCCATGCCCACCGTGGAGCAGTACATCGACCTCGTGCTCGACTACATCAGTCTCCTCCCTCCCACTTTAGTGCTCGAGCGCTTCGTCAGCAGTTCGCCCCGCAGCCTCCTCATCGCCCCCGACTGGGGCCTCAAGAACCATGAGTTCACCGACCTCCTCCGCCGCAAGATGAGGCTCTATGATACTACAACCGAAGGGAAGGGGGAAACGGGGGTATAGTAGATAAAAACTGTGTTTGCGAATGGAGGAATGTCGTGGAGATGGGGTTTTATTTATCGCACGTCTCTTGATATAACTTTCTATATTTTTATTTATTGATATTTTATCCCATCTCCCCCATAAACCATAATCTACACCATGGATATGCACGACTCCAAAAAGACCCATATCTCAGTGCAACAAGACCCATATCCTAATGGTGTCAAGACCCATATCCTGTGACGCTAAAACCCATATCTAAAACCGACCATGGTAGGGTGCCCCCAGACGTGCATAGTAGTATCCCCCTACCGACTAATGTGTGTCAGCTGCAATCCTTCCCTATTCCGCACCATTAAATAGCATTTACAAATTGGAGTTTATGGGGGAGGTGGGGGTGAAAATATCAATAAATAAAAATAAATAAGGGACGATAAAATAGGGGCTAATAAATAAAAAGAGGACGACAAGGG
>CALZKW010000151.1 GCA_945788095.1 uncultured Prevotellaceae bacterium
ATGTCTCTGTTGGCGTTCCAGGTGTTCGCTATTTATTCGTAGCCGCGCATCAGATGTTCTCCCCCTCGCGGGAGTTAGAGGGGGGCTTTCCCGTTCCTCCCCCGCACACCTCCCAAAACAAAAATATGGGAATTTATGCCTCACTTTGCCCCTCCCCCCCAAAAAACTCATTTATCCTCCCCTCATATTTTTGGGGTTGCGTCACATCCCCCCGCAGAACAGGAAAAAACGCTCCAACCTTAGGCTATGTGTAATTTTGGCCGTATCTTTGCGTCATATTAGTAACGTAAAACAAAGACACTATGAAATTTGCATTGATAGGATACGGCAAAATGGGCCGTATGATAGAGGAAATCGCTAAGAGCAGAGGTCACGAAATAGTAAGCATCATCGACATCGACAACCAGGAAGACTTTGACAGCGAGGCCTTCAAGAGCGCCGATGTAGCCATCGAGTTTACAGCGCCCCATGTGGCCTACGACAACTACCTCCGCGCCTTCAAACACCACGTGAAAATCGTCAGCGGCAGCACAGGATGGATACCCCAGCATGGCGAGGACGTGAAGCGTATGTGTGAGGAGGAGGGACAGACCCTCTTCTGGAGCTCTAACTTCAGCCTTGGCGTCACCATCTTCAGAGCAGTCAACCGCTACCTGGCACGCATCATGAACCAGTTTGACGCCTACACACCCGAGCTCGAGGAGGTGCACCACATACACAAACTCGACCATCCCAGCGGCACGGGTATCACCCTCGCCGAGGAACTCGTGGAGGAGGTGGACCGCCTCACAGGATGGGAGTTCGGACAGCTCACCAACCCCGACGGCACCGTGGAGGGCACCAAGGAGGTGGCTGCAGACAAGCTCCGCATCGACAGCATCCGCCGCGATGAGGTGCCCGGCATACACAGCATCACATGGAACAGCGACGCCGACCAGATTACCATCACCCACGATGCTCACTCGCGCCGCGGGTTTGCCCTGGGGGCCGTGCTCGCTGCCGAGTACACAGCCAAGCACGAGGGACTGCTCACCATGAGCGACCTCTTTAAGTTCTGATTCATCCACATGCTACACACAATGAAAAAAACAAACCATACACCCTCCAAAACTGACTGGGCAAAGGCCATCGTGGCCATCACCCTCTACATCGCATTCCTCATCTGGATCAAGGCATGGTGGGGAGCCATCGTCATACCATTCATCCTTGACGCATACGTCACCAAGAAAATCAACTGGGGATGGTGGAAAGAGCTCGAGAACCCCGTGACACGCACCATCATGTCGTGGATAGACGCCATCGTGTTCGCTCTCGTGGCCGTCTACTTCGTCAACATCTACTTCTTCCAGAACTATACCATACCCAGTTCGTCGCTCGAGAAAAGCCTTCTGGTGGGCGACTACCTCTTCGTGAGCAAGATGTCGTACGGCCCCCGTGTGCCCCAGACGCCCCTACACATGCCCCTCTGTCAGCACACACTGCCCGTAGGCGGACTCAAGAGCTACATCGAGTGGCCCGCCTGGGACTACAAGCGCGTGAGCCCCAAGCGCGTCACCCTCAACGATATCGTCGTGTTCAACTATCCCGCTGGCGACAGCGTGATGATGGCTCCCGAGTGGCAGAACGTGGACTACTATGCCGTGTGCTACAGCGAGGGCTCACGTGCATGGGCCGAGCAGCATCAGAGCCACCCCAACCTCGACTCGATGTCTACCCTGCAGCAGCGCCACTACTTCGACGAGGTGTACTCCCTGGGACGCAGCATCATCCGCGGAGCTGAGGCCAACGTGGGTGAGGTGGGCTGGAGACCCGTGGACCGCCGTGAGAACTACGTGAAGCGATGTGTAGGTCTGCCGGGACAGACATTCCAGATCAAGGACCGCATCATCTACCTCGACGGCAAGGCCAACAAGCAGCCCGACAACGTGCAGTATACCTACCGCGTCGATTGGCGTGAGCGTCTGCCCGAGGACCTCGTGCGTGAGCTCGCCATCAGCAACGAGCAGCTCAACGACCTCTACCAGAGCGGTATCATGCCCATGACGGAGCACGTGGCCAACGAACTGCGCAAGCACACCGACCTCATCGGCAGCGTCAGCATCGTGACCGAGGCTACCACAGGCGACGTATACCCCCTCAACGGTCACTATGGCTGGACACGCGACAACTATGGCCCCATCTGGATACCTGAGCGAGGCAAGAGCGTGAAACTCACCCTGGACAACCTGCCCATCTATGAGCGCCCCATCAGCATCTACGAGGGCAACGACCTCAAGGTGACCCCCGAGGGCAAGATACTCATCAACGGCAAGGAGACCACCGAATACACCTTCAAGATGGACTACTACTGGATGATGGGCGACAACCGTCACAACTCGGCCGACTCGCGCTACTGGGGCTTCGTGCCCGAGGATCACGTCGTGGGCAAGCCCATCATGATATGGCTCTCGCTTGACCCCGACCGCACCCTCTTCGACGGTGGCATCCGCTGGAACCGCCTCTTCCGCTGGGTGGACAATATTAAATAAGGCGGCCTCCTCCTAACCTCCACCAAGGGGGAAGAACAACTTTTCACTCCCCGAGAAGGCCACAAAGAGAGCTATTGTAAATTATTAATTGCCCTATGTCCTCCCCCCTCCATGAGGGGAGTTAGAGGGGGTTGCTCATCACATGCACAGTATCATCTTACCTTCTGCCTATCTGGCCCCCATCGACCACTATGCCCACCTGGCACAGGCCGACGAGGCCCTCCTTGAGGCCTGCGACCACTACACCAAGCAGACTCTGCGCAACCGCTGCGAGATAGCTGGTCCCGGGGGTGTGCAGAGCCTCACCATCCCCGTGGTGAAGCCTGAAAGGGGCAAGCAGCAGATGCGCGACATACGCATCAGCGACCACGGCAACTGGCGACACCTGCACTGGAACGCCCTCAAGTCGGCCTACAACCGTACCCCCTTCTTCGAGTACTACGCTGACGACTTCGCCCCCTTCTATGAGCAGCGTTACGAATTCCTCTACGACTTCAATATGCAGCTTCAGACGCTTGTATGCTCGCTGCTGGACATCGACACACCCACGCACCTCACAGACCGCTACGAAGCCCAACCCGAGATGATGGATCTGCGCCCTCTCGTGGAGCCGCATGCCCAGAGCGAGCAGTTCACCCCACGGCCCTACTATCAGGTCTTTGCCCACAAGCACGGTTTCCTGCCCAATCTGAGTATCGTAGACCTCCTCTTCAATATGGGCCCCGAGGGGCTTTTGTGGTTGGTTGAGTAAGTTTATCGGGGAAAATATCAATAGATAAAAATAAAGAAGTGTCGATAGAAATAGGGGTGAATACATTAGTGTCCCGTTAAAAATGGGACACTAATAACATTACAACGTAATATTAATAACCTTACGTCCGAAAGGTTATAACCTTATCGGAAATGAAGTTAATATACACAGACGACGGAGCAATAAACATCAGCCTCAATCCTCCCACTCACGGGACAGATTGAGGCTGATGCCGTATTTATGCGCTATATCCTAATTAGTAGGGATAGAGGATGCTCTGAGCAATCCAGTACTTGCCAGTAGACGAACTGTGGAGGCGTATCCAGTACTCCTCGGTGTCGTTGTAGATCTCGGTGATGCGCAACCAGCCGCGCACGGGTCTACCAGCGGTGTAGATGGTATACTCTGTCCAAGCCTTCAGACGCATGCACACCTTACCGTTGGGATTGTTGCGGATGTTGGTGCAGCCACTCAGGTTTCTGATCTGCCACACGGTGGGGGCAGCAACCTCGCCATTGATGGTGGCAATCTCGCCCTTAGCGTTGGTGGTGATGACCATCTTGGACATCTCGGCCTTGGTCTCTACCTTGCTCTTGGTGGTGAATGATGTCAGTACAAGTGCCATGGCAGCAAGTACGACAAAGAATAAACCTTTCTTCATACCTGTTTGTTTTTATGGTTAGTAATTAGAATAACCAGGATTGTTTGCTCCCTTCACAGCGATACATTCCATCTCGATGAGCCACGCAGGGCGGCACACAGGGGCAAGGGCTATGATGGTGGGGATGTGGGGGAAGCGCTCAGCGAACATATCGCGCACCACGGCATAGTCGGCTGTGTCGCGCAGGTAGACCACTATCTGCATCACGTCCTCGTAGCCCGTCTCGGCTTCGCGAAGCAATGTCTCCACATTCTCCCACATACGCTCAGTCTGCTTCACGATGTTGCCCACGTGCACCACCTCGCCCTTGTTGTTGATGCTCGCTGTGCCTGAGATGTAGACGTGGCGGCGGTCACCGAAGTCCACACGCGTGCCACGCTCAAAGGTCACACCATATTCGTAAGTAGGATTCAGGTGGGTGGGGGCATACAGGTAGCGCTGCTGCCTGGGCTTGAGCCCCGTGATGGCATAGGCACCTAACTGCACCAAGGCTCTGGGGTCGGCAGGCAGGGCTCCGATGCCCGTGCTGGCTATGTAGTGAGTCTTGTCTGTCAGGCCCTGCTCGATGAAGTTGGCCAGACGGGCCTTCACCATGCCGCTGTACTGAGTATCCACGTCGCGCACAAAAAACCATGTGCGGATACAGTTGTCGGCCAGGGTGGCTCCGTGCCTCTTCAGGCAGTCCTCGTATTCGATGAGCACACTCTCCGTCTGCGTATAGCTGTTGCCATTGTTGTGGTGCATGGCCATCTTCCACAGGTGATTATAGCCATTGTGTGAGGCCACCACCATACCGTCTCGCTCGCTCACCTCCATCTCGCTCACCAGATAGAGCCACACCGCTATCTTGCTCCCGTCAAGGGGCTGCTGCTGTATCATGCTGATGGCTATGTCGGCCTCGTTGCGCATCAAGGGGCACTGGTTGGTGCTGTCGCTCACAAAGTAGCGCTTCATCACATAGTGCGCACCCTCAAACTCGGGCAGCCCAGGCAACAAGTCCTCAGCGGCATAGATGCGCTCCATCTGATCCTCGAAGAGCTCGCCCCGAGGCTCCACATGAAGCATCACGTGCCACTCCCTCACTCCCTCATGGGGGGCAAAGGTGGCTATCTCTGCCGCGACGCCAAGCCTGTCGAATTGTGTCTTACTGAATTTCATCTTGTAATTATTTAGCTGCAAAGATAATTCTTTTTTGTTGTATACCAACGAAATTTGCTTTATCTTTGCACCCGAAGTATAAACAATAAACACAACAGAAGATTATGAAAAAGCTATTCCTCGTCCTTGCAATGGCCGTTTCGGCCCTCGGATGCAATGCACAGACTGACGAAAAACCTATGACTCGCGAAGAGCTCATGACGGCCCTCTCACCCCTGATCGAGCAGATGAAGACCATCACCGAGTCGCAGGACTCAGTGCGTATGGCCTGTCTCGACTTTGCCAATAAGAATCTCAACGGCGCCGGTGCCTATGTGGTGCAGGCCATGCTGCCCAGCCTCATGAAGCCCGCCGACCTCATTGCCTATATCGACGGCATAGAATACTACAAGAACAACAAGAAGGTGCAGGGCCTTGTCAAGAATCTCCACGCTCAGGAGGCCACCTCGGCCGGCAAGATGTTCGTCGACTTCTCTGCCGAATACGAGGGCAAGGTCAGCAAGCTCTCCGACTATGTGGGCAAGGGCAAGTACGTGCTCGCCGACTTCTGGGCCAGCTGGTGTGGTCCCTGCAAGGCCGAGGTGCCCAACCTCATCAAGGTGCACAACAAGTATGCCGGCGAGAAGTTCACCGTGCTCGGCGTAGCCACCTGGGACAAGCCCGAGGCCACCCTCAAGGCCATGGAGCAGCTGGGCATCAACTACCCCCAGATCATGAATGCCCAGCAGGCCGGCAGTGATGCTTACGGCATACAGGGCATCCCCGAGATTATTCTCTTTGCCCCCGATGGCACCATCCTCCACCGCGGCCTCCGTGGCGAGAAGATTGAGAAGGTACTCAAGGAGTGCCTCGGCGAGTAATTTCTCTCACCATCCCCATACATATCATCCGCAATGCCCCTCTACACAGGCATTGCGGATGTTTTTTGCAAGGAGATAGTGGAACCACGGGCCCATCGCAAATTATAGTTTGTAGGGGGGACGCCCCTTATTGCAGAATTCACAAGGCAAGCATCGAGGAGTGGGAGGATAGTACTATGGTCAGTGGGAGGATAGTACTATGGTCGATTGTGGCATACTACCATAGTGGATTTTAGATATGGGTCTTAGCGTGACAGAATATGGGTCTTGATACTATTAGGATATGGGTCTTACTGCGCAGAGATATGGGTCTTTTTTGAGCCTAAATTATGGTTTATGGGGGAGATGAAATAAAATATCAATAAATATAAATATAGAAAGATATAACAAGGGACGTGCGATGAATAAAAAGTGGATGGGAGAAAATGGTAAGCCTACATCCTTTTACCCTTAGCTTTTTTATTTATTCGCTCCTATTTTTATCGTCTCTTATTTATTATTATCTATTGATATTTTCCATCCCCATCTCCCCCACAAACTCCAATTTACAAACACTGGTTTTTACCGGTAGCCCTATTACCTCCTTCTAACTTCCCAAAATAATCCCTTCCCAGAAGGGCAGATTCTTCTTTTTGGTCCACCCATGAC
>CALZKW010000152.1 GCA_945788095.1 uncultured Prevotellaceae bacterium
TTGATTGCTGGTTAAGTAACTTGTTTTGTCACTTTTTAGACTTTACAGACTACTACAATAACTTCTAATTTCTCTTAAGCAGCAACTCGTGGGTGATGCATGAGGGCAGCTCCTCTTTGTAGTGCGTCACCATGACAAGTGTCTTGTGTGGACGCCGACAGAAGGCTTCAATAACCTCGCGCACTAACTGACAGTGGTAGAGATCAAGACCATGTAGAGGTTCGTCGAGTATAAGCAATTCGGGGTCTTTCACAAAAGCCCGCGCCAGTAGGCACAAACGTTGCTCACCACTCGAAAGCCGCAGGAAGGTGCGGTCAGCAAGATGCTCGATGCCAAAGACACGCATCCACGCCAAGCAGACGGCTCTTTGTTCGGGCCTGGGGCGCACATAGAGCCCTACGCTATCATGCAGACCGCTGGCCACAATATCAATGGCGGGTAGATCCTTCTGATAGGCACGGTGCATCTCCGGACTCACATAGCCGATATGGCGCTTAATCTGCCAAATACTCTCACCAGTGCCACGACGATGACCAAAGAGCTCGATATGGCAGGCATAGCTCTGGGGATTGTCCGCACAAACGAGGCTCAAGAGTGTGCTCTTGCCTGCACCGTTCTCACCGCTCAGAGCCCAGCGCTCTCCCTCACGCACGGCCCAGTTCAGGCCACTAAGGATAGTGCGGCGACCGTAACGAATGGTCACGTCGCAAAAACGCAGTATCTCGCCTCCCTCCTGGGGGTAGAACGACTCCTTGGCGACATCCTTGACGGGCAGACCGACAATCCATCGACGCATCTCGCTGGCAAGGACAGGCTTCTCTACGTCAGACAGACCAGCTTCGTATACCTCGCGGGTTACCTTACGCCCCACCTTCACATCACTGACAGGTATGACGTGGGAGACGAAGTGGGGTAGGGCATCCACCCTGCTCATGACCAGTATGACCAGAATGCGGGTCTCACGGATGAGGGTTTCGAGCAGCTCTGTGAGCTGGAGGCGCGTCGCAGCATCAAGTCCGATGAAGGGATTATCCATGATTATCACACGGGGGCCACCAGTCAAGGTTTTTATCAACTGAAACTTGCGCAGCTCACCGCTCGAGAGAGCAATGATATACTTATCTAAAAGCGTGTCAAGACGGAATATGGCATAGAGCCTCTGTCGCAGCGCGTGGCGACGCTCTCGCTCCGCATCAGCCTCCGCCTGGGTGAGCCCCATACCGATGGTGGCATCAGCCTTGGCAAAGGCCTCGTCGAGGAGCTGACCCACCGTGGGCGTGCTCTCGTCGATGTCGTGCTGATTCCAGCGCTGCTGGTAGTAGTAGGCTCCATCAGAATCGCCATAACTGTCCCTGAAACTAATGTATCTAAGATTCTCGCTGACAAGACGCAAAGGAGAGGGACTAAAGTCGTACTTCACCTCATTCATCAGCAGAGGATAGTGACCTGTCAGTATCTCCACCAGGCGCGATTTGCCTGCTGCATTATCACCCACGATGGCCACCTGTTCGCCGTCTTCGATACTAAGGTTCACAGGCTCTGCCATGCGCCAATCCGGGTGACGCGTCACACCGTTATCAACCCTTATTATACTCATCTTTTTACCCTTTCTGAATTACGATTTGCAAAATCCTTCCAACTTTTGTACTTCACATCGCTCACCGGGCGATCGAGTTGCAAATAGTGACAATAGGCCGCTGCAAGAGCATCCGTGGCATCAAGATATTTCCCAAGCTCCTCGGCATTGAGATGCAGCATGCGACGCAGCATGTCGGCCACCTGTTCCTTGCTGGCTGTACCCACTCCGGTGATGGCCATCTTTATCTTCATGGGAGCATACTCGGTGATGGGCACCTGGTGCTTGATGGCTGCCGCCATGGCTACCCCCTGGGCACGCCCCAGCTTGAGCATACTCTGCACATTCTTGCCAAAGAAGGGCGCCTCAATAGCCAGTTCGTCGGGCAGATACTCCTCGATGATGCCGCTGACACGCTCAAAGATATGCCCCAGCTTGAGATAATGGTCGGCATACCTGTGGAGGTCGATGACGCCCAAAGCCAGCATTTCGGGCTTGCGCCCCACCACCTTGAGCACTCCATAGCCCATGACATTGGTGCCCGGGTCGATACCCAGTATGATGCGTTCGGTCATCAGTCGATCACCTCCATCATTGTGCTGAAACCAGCCACACGACCATCAAAGACCTTGACCATCTCCTGCATCATAGCGCTGCCCTGCTGGGTGTACCAGCGGTGCAAAGTGGCCGAATCCTCCACCTCGAACTGCACAGAGAAGCATTCCGTCTGCTCATCCTTGTGGGAGAGGATGCGGAGCAGGCGGGGCGATTGCATCAGTCCCGATTCTGCCACACGGGGAAACAGAGCCTGATGCACCCATATCACGAAGTTGCGGGCATCGTCGTTGGGCATCGTAAAAGTAGTGTTGTATACTAACATTGTCGTTTGGTTTTGATTATTTGCGTCTGCAAAGGTAAGCAAAAATTCCATTTAGGGTGGAAAAACACTCTTAGATTTCCCCATTTATAATAAATGTAGTATATTTGCCTTCGCAATAATTATTATCAATGACACGCAAAATGAAAAAGACAATCATCATGGCCCTCTGCATGGGCGCACTTAGCATATCACCCATCGCCGTGAGAGGCGTGGATGCAGCAATGACATTCACACAGAACAAGGACAGTTACGCCGAGATTGCCTTCGACACACTGACCATCGACCTCGGTACCTTCTCAGAAAAAGACCCCGTGCAGAAGTGCACCTTCAACTTCACCAACGAGGGCACAGCCCCCCTCGTCATCCACCAGGCCTTTGCCAGCTGTGGATGCACCGTGCCTAAGTATACCAAGACACCCATCAAGCCCGGATGCAAGGGCAAGATTGACGTGACATACAACGGACAAGGCAAGTTTGAAGGCAAATTCCAGAAGACCATCACCGTACGCTCCAACGCCAAAAACAACGTTGTGCGACTCACCATCAAGGGACACATGACGAAATGAGGTTATAAGGTTGTGAGGTTTTAGGGCATGAGTTTTTGAGATTGCCCCAAACCAGAAAGTCTCCCAACCTTTAACCATAGCCTCACACAACCCAAAAACTATTATTAACCAAATACACCAATATCTAACATGAAGAAGATCGCAATCTTAGCCCTCTGCTTCGTACTCCTCCCCAGCTGCATGATGGCTAAGGGCAAGAAGACACAGAAGAAGGCAGAGGTAGAGAATCCACTCGGCAACGGCCAGCAGGACCGCGCCTATTGGGCATCACTGGCCTATCAGATGGCAGCACCAGTGCTCGAAAACATGGCTAACGGCACACTGCAAAAGAACATGACGCTGGAGCTCAGCCCTACATGGGACAACCGCGACAAGCGCGTGGCATACATGGAGTGCTTCGGACGTCTCATGGCCGGCATCGCACCATGGCTCACACTCCCCGACGACGATACACCAGAGGGCAAGCAGCGCAAGCAGCTCCGCGAATGGGCACTCAAAGCCTATGCCAATGCAGTGGACCCCGAGAGCCCCGACTACCTCGGATGGAAGAGCGGCGGACAGACACTCGTAGACGCTGCATACGTTGTGGAGAGCCTTCACCGCGGATACAAGGCTCTGTGGGAACCTCTCGACGACGTCACCAAGCAGCGCTACATCAAGGAGCTCCAGGGACTGCGTCGCTACGACCCCTGCTACACCAACTGGTTGCTCTTCTGCGCCATGGAGGAAGCCTTTATCATGAAGGCTGGCGGACAGGCTGACATGTATCGCGTACACCGCGCCATGGAGAAGATAGAGGAGTGGTACGTAGGCGATGGCTGGTATAGCGACGGTCCCTCATTCGCATTCGACTACTACAACAGCTACGTCATCCAGCCCATGTACCTCGAGTGCCTCGAAATGATCCGCGAGAAGCGCGGCAACGACAACTGGACCGTGCGTACCTACAACGTAGAGACAGGCAAGAACGAGGGCGCCAACAAGCGCTACGACATGGCCCTCAAGCGCATGCAGAAGTATGGCGTCATCCTCGAGCGCTTCATCTCTCCCGAAGGCACCTTCCCCGTGGTGGGCCGCAGCATCCCCTACCGTTTGGCCGTGATGCAGCCACTCGCCATGCTGGCATGGCAGAAGAAGCTGCCCAAGGAACTGACCAACGGACAGGTACGCGCCGGACTGACTGCCGTCATGAAGCGTATGTTTGAGGGCAAGGGCAAGACCAACTTCACCAAGGATGGCTACCTGACCATCGGATTCGTAGGTTCACACCCCAACGTGGCAGACTGGTACACCAACAATGGTTCGCTCTATATGACCTCACTGGCATTCATGCCCCTGGGCCTGGCTGCCGACGACCCATTCTGGACTGATGCTCCCGAGAAGTGGACCAGCAAGAAGGCATGGGAAGGCGATGACTTCCCCAAGGACCACAAGTGGAATATCAACAAGCAGATACTCTACTGGGAATAAATCCCCCAAGGTGGGTGCCCGAAACGCAACACTGGTTTCTCCCACCTTCGGACTGATACTACTATGACGTAAAGGGTATGAGCCTGACCAGGCTTTACCCTTTACATTTTTGTTTATACGAAGCAATTTACAACATTGAAGACTACAGGCGAAAGAACAGTAAAAGACAAACTGACGGCTAAGGATACCACCTACGACCATGTGCTCAAGTACACGGGCGTATTCGGCGGCGTACAGGGCATCAAGATACTCATCAGCGTAGTGCGCAACAAACTTGCAGCACTGCTTCTCGGCCCCGTCGGCCTGGGCATATCGGCCATCTACCAAAACCTAACGGAGATTATATCCAACAGCACCAACTTTGGCATTTCATTCAGCGCCATCCGTACCACCAGCGAGGTATTTGAGGAGGGCAGCGAGAGTGACATGCGACACATGGTATGCGTGATTCGCACATGGAGTGTGCTCTCCGGTCTGCTGGCAGCGCTCGTCTGCGCCTTCTGCGTGGTGCCCTTCATGCACGGCGTGGCCTTCCTATACGAAGGTCTCCACAACACTCTGCTGTCACTCTTTGGCCTCAACATAGGCGAACTGGACATCCCCGTGGATTATTGGGTAGAGCATCGCAATGTGCTCTACGTCCTGGCTGTGCTCGTGTTCTCTGTAGCCATCGAGGCGGGTGAGTGCGCCCTGCTCAAGGGTATGCGCAAACTCAAGCGCATGGCTCTGGTGGAGACGCTCTGCACCATTGCCACCCTCGTATGCACCATCCCCTTCTACTACATTCTTGGCCTCAAAGGCATCGCCATCGGACTGACGCTGACCAATGTCGCCATCGCCATCATCCACCTATGCTTCACCACACGCATCGTGGCATACCGCATCAATCCATTCTCACTCAAGACCATCCGCGAGGGTCTTCCCTTGATACGCATTGGTGTGCCCTATGTGCTGGCCTCTGTAGCTATGGCGTTCACCACAGCCATCCTCTTCCATTGTCTCGACGATGAGTCGCAGGTGGGTCTCTACAAGGCTGGATTTGGCCTGATGGTGAGCTATGCCGGCATGGTGTTTGTAGCCGTCGAGGCCGACTATTTCCCACGTCTCTCGAGTGTAAACCACGACACCAAGCGCCTCAATGCCACCATCAACCAGCAGATCGACGTATGCCTGCTGCTCATGACGCCCCTCCTCATTGCCTTCATCCTCACCATGCCCTGGATACTGAGGGTGCTCTACTCCAAGGAGTTTGATGCCGTGCTGCCCATGGCTGTCACATCGGTGTTCTACATGTTCTTCCGCTGCGTCACCATTCCCATAGCCTACACAGCACTGGCCAAGGGCGATACGCTGCTCTACCTCTTCATGGAGGTGGTCTATGATGTAGCCATGATTATACTCTTCCGCTACGGCCACGAGCAGTGGGGACTGCTTGGCGTAGGGTGTGCCCTTTCAGCCACCTCGCTCTTCGACCTCCTGTGGGTAGGTAGCATGTACGCATGGCGCTACAAGTTCCGCATGGCCCGACGCACAGCCATGCTCTGTGCAGCCGAGATGCTATGCATCAGTGTGGTGCTTGTCTTCTGCCTGCTCAATGGCTACACCATCATCAAGTGGAGCATTGGTATTGTGGCCATCTCCGTCAGCCTCTATCTCGCCTACAGACTGCTCTCGAGCGAGAGTGACTTCATCAAGAAGCTACGCCATAAACTGACGCATACCTCCTCGTGCAATTGCTGATGCACGCATCTGTAACCGCACTCTATGCAATGCCATAGTCATAGCGCAGAGCCCCCCAGGGACTTTGCGCTATTGCTTTTTGTTACTGGCTCTGAAGGGTAGATTATGGTTTATGGGGAGATGAAATAAAATATCAATAAATATAGAAAGATATAACAATAGGCGTACTATAAATAAAAAGTGGATGGGAGAAAGATGGTATGCCGCAACACCCTTTTATCCTCATTCACTTTTTATTTATTCGCCGCTATTTTTTTCGTCCTTTATTTATTGATATTTTCTCCCCCGCATCTCCCCTATAAACTCCAATTAGCCCCACAGAACACACACAGTGAGACTATGCTGCTCACCCC